>NZ_JAMYBV010000032.1:0-38666 GCF_024126635.1 Pseudomonas sp. VA159-2
AGCGTAGGGGCCGGATGAATGGAGCCAGCGGTTTTTGCCTACTTTTGCCCGCGTGCAAAAGTAGGTCGCCGTAAAGGCGAAAAGGTGACTGTGCGTCGATATAGCCAATGAATGCGCATATAGCTTTCAAAACCCACGCTCTGAAAGTAAAAGTAAAAGTAAAAGTAAAAGTCGGTCGGTGTGGGTATTTACAGGTGTAAGCGCATTCATTGGCTATATCGACGCTTGGTCACCTTTTCGCCTTTACGGCGAGTTCCTTTTCGTCGTGGCTGGCAAAAAGGAACCAAAAACCGTGCGCGGGTATGACTCACCCACATGGGTTACACAGGCGTTCACTCACCTAGGTAACAGTCACGACGCCAGGGCGCGAACGCTTAATCGCTTGAACCTGCCTGATAACTATCAATCACTTCCTGCGCCGCCCGAAACGCATCGACCGCCGCCGGCACCCCGGCATACACCGCGCAATGCAGCAATGCCTCGCGGATCTCCTCAACGGTGCAGCCATTGTTCAAGGCCCCACGCACATGCCCCTTGAGCTCCTGTGGGCACTTGAGCGCGGTCAGCGTGGCCAGGGTGATCAGGCTGCGGGTTTTCAGCGGCAGGCCATCGCGGGCCCAGACGCTGCCCCAGGCGTGCTCGTTGACGAAGTCCTGAAGCGGCTGGGTGAATTCGCTCGCGTTGCCCAGGGCGCGGTCGACGAAGGCATCGCCCATGACCTGGCGGCGAATGCGCTCGCCGGTGGATTTCGAATCTGCCATGTTGTTTTCCTTAGTGTTGGCGGCGCCAGGCGCGGACCGTGGTGTACAACAACACGAGTCCGAGCACCGGCAGGACGTAGAACAGCATCCAGCGCTCGAGGCGGCCTGCCAGCGGCATGCCGGTAGTGAACGTCACCACGTGCAGGCCGTAGGCCAGGTACAGGCACAAAAACACCAGGCCTTCGGCGCGGGTGACCCGGTAACCGGAGTAGAACACCGGCAGGCACAGCGCGGCGACGCCGAGCATCACCGGCAGGTCGAAGTCCAGGGCATTGGGCGAAATCGACAGCGGCTCGGGGGTGACCACCGCGGTCAGGCCCAGCACCGCGAGCAGGTTGAACAGGTTGCTGCCGATCACCGTGCCCACGGCGATCTCCCGCTCGCCCCGCAGGGCGGCGATCAGCGCGGCGGCGAGCTCCGGCAGCGAGGTGCATACCGCGACCACGGTCAGGCCGATGATGCGCTCGGACAAGCCAAGGTCGGTGGCCACCTCGACGGCGGCCTCCAGCAGCAGGTGCCCGGCCAGGCTCAGCAGGCCTAGGCCCAGCACAATCAGCAACAGCGCGCCGCTCCAGAAGCGTCCGGCGCCGGTGTGCGCGGCGCTGGGCGCGGGGTAGGTGCGGGCGTAGTGGCGCGACTGGTGCCAGAGCATGCCCAGGTAGGCCAGCAAGCCAAGCAGCAGCAGAGCACCTTCCAGGCGGCCCAGTTGGCCGTTGAGGGCGAGCAGGTAGACCAGCGCGCTGGCCAGGATCATCAGCGGGATGTCCAGGCGCACCAGCTGGCGCGACACGCGCAGCGGAATGATCAGCGCGGCCAGGCCGAGGATCACCAGCACATTGAAGATGTTGCTGCCGATCACGCTGCCGACGGCGACGTCCGGCGCGCCCTGGTAGGCGGCCTGCAGGCTGACCGTCAGCTGTGGCGCGGTGCTGCCGAAGGCGACCAGGCTCAGGCCGATGATCAGCGCACGCACGTGCAGGCGCCCGGCCAGGCGCAGCGCAGCACGCACAAGCAGCTCGGCGCCGATGATCAGCAAAAGCAGGCCCAGGCCCAGTTGCAGCAGGCTGAAGGCGGGAAGGGTGGCCAGGTCGAAAATGGCGAAGGCTCCAGTCAGGTCAGTCGCTCAGACCTTGTACTCGCACGCGCGCCGTTCCGCTACGCAGCATGCCGATTTTTTCTGCGGCGGCGCGTGACAGGTCGATCAGGCGGCCGCGGGTATGCGGGCCTCGGTCGTTGATGCGCACCACGACGCTGCGTTGATTGCTGAGGTTGGTGACCAGCACCCGGCTGCCGAAGGGCAGGCTGCGGTGGGCGGCGCTCAGGCCATGCTGGTTGAAGGGCTCGCCGCTGGCGGTGCGCTTGCCGTGGTGGCGGGCGCCGTAATAGGAGGCGGTACCGGTTTCGTCGTAGCCGCGTGGGTCGATGTCGTGGCTGGCGCAGCCGGCCAGCAGGGAAAACAGGCTGAGGGTGGCGAGGGAACGCTTGATCAAGTCGACTGCTCCGATTCAGGCACTGGGACCGCTCTGCGGTCCTTTCGCGAGGCAAGGCCGCTCCTACAGGTACTGCGCCATCCTGTGGGAGCGGGCTTGCCCCGCGATCGGGATCACCCTTCGAGCTTGGCCTTGAGCAATTGGTTCACTTGCCCCGGGTTGGCCTTGCCCTTGGAGGCCTTCATCGCCTGGCCGACGAAGAAGCCGAACATCTTGCCGCGCTTGGCCTCGTCGGCGGCGCGGTACTGTTCGACCTGTTCGGCGTTGGCGGCGAGCATCTCGTCGAGCATCTTGTCGATCGCGCCGGTGTCGGTGACCTGCTTGAGGCCGCGGCTTGCGATGATGCTGTCGGCATCGCCCTCACCGGCGGCCATGGCCTCGAACACGGTCTTGGCGATCTTGCCGCTGATGGTGTTGTCGCGGATGCGCAGCAGCATGCCGCCCAAGTGCTCGGCGCTGACCGGCGACTGGTCGATGTCCAGGCCCAGCTTGTTCAGCAGGCTGCCCAGCTCGACCATGACCCAGTTGGCCGCGAGCTTGGCGTCGCCGCCAATTTTCACCACGTGCTCGAAGTAGTCCGCCTGTTCGCGGCTGGATGCCAGCACGTTGGCGTCATAGGCCGACAGCGCGTACTGCTGCTGGAAGCGCTCGACCTTCTGCGTCGGCAGCTCTGGCAGGGCGGCGCGCACGGTCTCGAGGAAGCTCGGCTCGATGACCACCGGCAGCAGGTCCGGGTCGGGGAAGTAACGGTAGTCGTTGGCTTCCTCCTTGCTGCGCATCGAGCGGGTCTCGTCCTTGTTCGGGTCGTACAGGCGGGTTTCCTGGGTCACCTTGCCGCCGTCCTCGATCAGCTCGATCTGGCGCTGGACCTCGTAGTTGATCGCCTTTTCGACGAAACGGAACGAGTTGACGTTCTTGATCTCGCAGCGGGTGCCGAACTCGGCCTGGCCCTTCGGGCGCACCGAGACGTTGCAGTCGCAACGCAGCGAGCCTTCGGCCATGTTGCCGTCGCAGATGCCCAGGTAGCGCACCAGCGCGTGGATCGCCTTGACATAGGCCACGGCTTCCTTGGCGCTGCGCATGTCCGGTTCGGAGACGATTTCCAGCAGCGGCGTGCCGGCGCGGTTCAGGTCGATGCCGCTGGCGCCGTTGAAGTCTTCGTGCAGGCTCTTGCCGGCGTCTTCCTCAAGGTGCGCGCGGGTCACGCCGATGCGCTTGATGGTGCCGTCTTCCAGGGCGATGTCCAGGTGGCCCTTGCCGACGATCGGCAGGTCCATCTGGCTGATCTGGTAGCCCTTGGGCAGGTCGGGATAGAAGTAGTTCTTGCGCGCGAACACGTTGCGCGGGCCGATCTCGGCATCGATCGCCAGGCCGAACATGCACGCCATGCGCACGGCTTCCTGGTTGAGCACCGGCAGTACGCCGGGCATCCCCAGGTCGACCAGGCTGGCCTGGGTGTTCGGCTCGGAGCCGAAGGTGGTGGCGCTGCCGGAGAAGATCTTCGACTGGGTGGCGAGCTGGGTATGAATCTCCAGCCCGATCACAACTTCCCATTGCATGTGTGAACTCCTCAGAAGCCGTTGGGGGCGCGGGTGTGCCAGTCGGTGACTTGCTGGTACCGGTGCGCGATGTTGAGCAGGCGGCCTTCCTGGAAGTACGGGGCCAGCAGTTGCACGCCCACCGGCAGGCCGTCGACGAAGCCAGCCGGCATCGACAGGCCCGGCAGGCCCGCCAGGTTGGCGGTGATGGTGTAGACGTCCTCGAGGTAGGCGGCGACCGGGTCGCTGCTCTTGGCGCCGAGTTTCCAGGCCGGGTTCGGTGTGGTCGGGCCGAGGATCACGTCGACATCGTGGAAGGCGGCCATGAAGTCGTTCTTGACCAGGCGGCGGATCTGCTGCGCCTTGATGTAGTAGGCGTCGTAGTAGCCGGCCGACAGGGCGTAGGTGCCGACCATGATGCGGCGCTGCACTTCCGCGCCGAAGCCTTCGCCACGGGAGCGTTCGTACAGGTCGGTCAGGTTCACCGGGTTCGCGCAGCGGTGGCCGAAGCGCACGCCGTCGAAGCGCGACAGGTTGGAGGAGGCTTCGGCCGGGGCGATCACGTAGTACGCCGGAATCGCGTGCTGCATGTTCGGCAGGCTGATTTGCTTGACCACCGCGCCGAGCTTTTCCAGCTCCTTGACGCTGGCCTGGACCAGCTCGGCGATGCGCGGGTCGAGGCCGGCGCCGAAGTATTCCTTCGGCACGCCGATGCGCAGGCCCTGCAGCGAGGCGTTGAGGTTGGCGCTGTAGTCCGGGACCGGTTCATCGACGCTGGTCGAATCCTTGGCATCGAAACCGGCCATGCCTTGCAGCAGCAAGGCGCAGTCCTCGGCGGTGCGGGCCAGCGGGCCGCCCTGGTCGAGGCTCGAGGCGTAGGCGATCATGCCCCAGCGCGAGACGCGGCCGTAGGTCGGCTTGAGGCCGGTGAGGTTGGTCAGCGCCGCCGGCTGGCGGATCGAGCCGCCGGTGTCGGTGCCGGTGGTGGCCGGCAGCAGGCGCGCGGCCACGGCGGCGGCCGAACCGCCGGAGGAGCCGCCTGGCACGTGCTCGAGGTTCCACGGGTTCTTCACCGGGCCGTAGTGGCTGGACTCGTTGGCCGAGCCCATGGCGAACTCGTCCATGTTGGTCTTGCCCAGGGTGACCATGCCGGCCTCGCCCAGCTTGGCGACCACGGTGGCGTCGTACGGGGCGTTGAAGTTGTCGAGCATCTTCGAGCCGCAGCTGGTGCGCACGCCATGGGTGCAGAACAGGTCCTTGTGGGCGATCGGCGCGCCGAGCAGCGCGCCGGTTTCGCCGGCGGCGCGGCGGGCGTCGGCGGCACGCGCCTGGTCCAGGGCCTGGTCTTCGGTGACGGTGATGAAGCTGTTGAGCTGCGGGTCGAGCTGCTTGATGCGCGACAGCAGGGCGCCGGTCAGTTCCTGCGAAGAGAACGATTTATCGGCCAGACCGCGGGCGATCTCGGCCAGAGTGAGTTGATGCATGGCAGGCGCTATCCCTTATTCGATGACTTTCGGAACCAGGTACAGACCGTTCTCGGTCGACGGGGCGACGGCCTGGTAGCGGTCGCGCTGGTTGCTTTCGGTGACTTGGTCGGGGCGCAGACGCTGGGTGGTTTCCAGCGGGTGGGCGAGCGGTTCGATGCCGGTGGTGTCGACGGCTTGCATCTGGTCGACCAGCCCGAGAATACTGTTCAAGGCATCGGTAATGCGTGGCAGTTCGCCTTCATTCAGGCCCAGGCGGGCCAGATGGGCGATCTTTTCCACGTCGGAGCGTTGAAGCGCCATGGGGATCTCCAGGAAATCGAGAAACGGAATGGGTCCGTGGTGAGGAACATGCCGGGATTCCGGCGGTCAAAGGGCCGCGATCATCGGCAGGCATGCTCGGAAAAACAGCCAATTTAACATATTGGCTCCTTGCCCAAAATCCCTGCCATTGTTAGAGTTTGCCGCACTTTTTTACCCACGCTTTCCCCAGGGTCACTTTCCCATGTTCAAGAAACTGCGTGGCATGTTTTCCAGCGATCTGTCCATCGACCTGGGTACTGCCAACACCCTTATCTACGTGCGTGAGCGCGGTATCGTCCTGAATGAGCCCTCGGTTGTTGCCATCCGTACCCACGGCAACCAGAAAAGCGTCGTCGCTGTCGGTACCGAAGCCAAGCGCATGCTCGGCCGCACCCCCGGCAACATCGCTGCCATTCGTCCGATGAAGGACGGCGTGATCGCCGACTTCAGCGTTTGCGAAAAAATGCTGCAGTACTTCATCAACAAGGTGCACGAGAACAGCTTCCTGCAGCCCAGCCCACGCGTGCTGATCTGCGTGCCGTGCAAGTCGACCCAGGTCGAGCGCCGCGCCATCCGTGAGTCGGCCCTCGGTGCCGGCGCCCGTGAAGTGTTCCTCATCGAAGAGCCGATGGCCGCCGCCATCGGTGCCGGCCTGCCGGTCGAAGAGGCCCGTGGCTCGATGGTCGTCGACATCGGTGGCGGTACCACCGAAATCGCCCTGATCTCGCTCAACGGCGTGGTCTACGCCGAGTCGGTACGGGTCGGCGGCGACCGCTTCGACGAAGCTATCGTCACCTACGTGCGCCGTAACTACGGCAGCCTGATCGGCGAATCCACCGCCGAACGCATCAAGCAGGAAATCGGCACCGCCTACCCAGGCGGCGAAGTGCGCGAAGTCGACGTCCGTGGCCGCAACCTGGCTGAGGGCGTGCCGCGTGCCTTCACCCTGAACTCCAACGAAGTGCTCGAGGCGCTGCAGGAGTCCCTGGCGACCATCGTTCAGGCGGTCAAGAGCGCCCTGGAGCAATCGCCGCCGGAGCTGGCCTCCGACATCGCCGAGCGCGGCCTGGTGCTGACCGGTGGTGGCGCGCTGCTGCGCGACCTGGACAAGCTGCTGGCCCAGGAAACCGGCCTGCCGGTGATCGTCGCCGAAGACCCGCTGACCTGTGTCGCCCGCGGCGGTGGTCGGGCCCTGGAAATGATGGACAAGCACGCCATGGACCTGCTCTCCAGCGAGTGATCGCCGGGCCGCAAGGTATCCCAGGTTTACAGGTGGCACGCACAGTGCTACCTGTATGCGCTGTGCTGGCGCCCGCGCGGGCGCCGTTTCCGTCAATCCGCAAGCAGGCCGGTGCGTTGTCCCATGCCCAATGACTTCCTGAGTCGTCCACGAGGAACGGCCCATTAAACCGCTTTTCTCCAAAGGCCCCTCGCTGGGCGTGCGCCTGCTCGTGCTGGTGGTGATGTCGGTCGCGCTGATGGTGGTCGACTCGCGTTTCGACCTGCTCAAGCCCGTGCGCAGCCAGATGGGCCTGGTCCTGATGGAATCCTACTGGATCACCGACCTGCCGCAGCGTCTGTGGCAAGGCGTGGCCGGCCAGTTCGGCAGCCGCACCGAGCTGATCGCCGAAAACGAGAAACTCAAGACCGAGGCCCTGCTGCTGCAGGGGCGCCTGCAGAAGCTGGCGGCCCTGACCGAGCAGAACGTGCGCCTGCGCGAGTTGCTCAATTCGTCGGCGCTGGTCAACGAGAAGGTCGAGGTCGCCGAGCTGATCGGTGTCGATCCCAACCCGTTCACCCACCGTATCCTGATCAACAAGGGCGAGCGTGACGGCGTGTTCCTCGGCCAGCCGGTGCTCGACGCCCGCGGCCTGATGGGCCAGGTGGTCGAGCTGATGCCCTACACCTCGCGGGTACTGCTGCTCACCGACACCACCCACAGCATCCCTGTGCAGGTCAACCGCAACGGCCTGCGCGCCATCGCCAGCGGTACCGGCAACCCGGAGCGCCTGGAACTGCGCCACGTGGCCGATACCGCCGACATCAAGGAAGGCGACCTGCTGGTCAGCTCCGGCATGGGCCAGCGCTTCCCGGCTGGCTACCCGGTGGCCACGGTCAACGAAGTGATCCACGACTCCGGCCAGCCGTTCGCCATTGTCCGTGCCATCCCGACTGCCGCGCTCAACCGCAGCCGCTACATGCTGCTGGTGTTCAGCGACCGCCGCACCCCGGAAGAGCGCGCCACCGAGGCGGCCATCGCCCAGGAAGAAGCCGACCGGCAGGGCGCCAGCCACGGCCAGGCCCCGGTCAACCCGGCAACCCCAGCCCCGGCCGGCGCCGCCCCCGCGACCCCGGCGGCGGCCCCCGCTGCCAACGGCGCCGCCCCGGCACAGCCGGCCGCCGCGCCCGCCCAACCCCGGAGACAATAATGGCCAGCACCCGTAGCAGAAACGGCTGGGCCATCTGGCTGACCTTCGCCCTCGGCCTGTTGCTCAGCGTCTCGCCCATGCCGCAGTTCATGGAAGTGTTCCGGCCCATGTGGCTGGCCCTGCTGCTGGCCTTCTGGACCTTGGCCGTGCCGAGCAAGATCGGCATGACCACCGCTTTCGTGCTGGGCCTGGCCGAGGATGTGCTGTACGGCACCTTGCTGGGGCAGAACGCGCTGATCCTGACCTTGATCACCTTCCTGGTGCTGTCGCTGCAACAGCGCCTGCGCATGTTCCCGATGTGGCAGCAGAGCCTGGTGATCCTGGTGATCTTCGGTATCGCCCAGCTGATCCAGCTGTGGCTCAGCGCCCTGACCGGCAACCGCCTGCCGACCCTGGCCCTGGTCTGGTCGGCGGTGATCAGCGCCTTGCTCTGGCCCTGGGTCAGTTTCGCCCTGCGCGGCCTGCGCCGTCGCCTGCACATTCACTGACGATCCGCGCCACTGACAGGGAGATGTCCCCATGACACAGCTGTACCTGGCATCCGGCTCGCCGCGTCGCCGTGAACTGCTGACCCAGATCGGCGTGCCGTTCACCGTGGTCAGCGCTCCCGTCGACGAAACCCCGCTGCCGGGCGAGGCCCCGGCCGCCTATGTCGAGCGCCTGGCCCAGGCCAAGGCCGTGGCGGGTTTCGCCCGTACCGATGGCAGTGGCGTGGTGCTCGGGGCCGACACTACCGTGGTGCTCGATGGCCAGATCCTCGGCAAGCCAGAGAACCGCGAGCAGGCCTTGGCCATGCTCGGCGACCTGTCCAAGCGCGAGCACCAGGTGCTCACCGCCGTGGCGCTGACCGATGGCCGGCGCAGTGTCAGCCGCTGCGTCAGCACCAACGTACGTTTTCGCACCATTTCCTTCGAGCAAGCGCTGCGCTACTGGGACAGCGGCGAGCCCGTCGACAAGGCCGGAGGCTATGCCATCCAGGGCCTGGGCGCGGTTTTCGTCAGCGCGATCGAGGGTAGCTATTCCGCCGTGGTCGGCTTGCCGTTGAGCGAAACCGCCGAACTGCTCGAGCAGTTCGCCATTCCCTGCTGGCAGCTGCAAGAGGATGCGCACGGAGCCTAGCCAGGTAGATCGCAGCAATCCATCATTACCCCAGACCCCTGACGAGAGCGCGCCATGAGTGAAGAGATCCTGATCAACATCACCCCGATGGAGTCCCGCGTGGCAGTGGTGGAGAACGGTGTCCTGCAAGAGGTGCACGTCGAGCGCACCCAGCGTCGCGGAATCGTCGGCAACATCTACAAGGGCAAGGTGGTCCGGGTGCTGCCGGGCATGCAGGCGGCGTTCGTCGATATCGGCCTGGAGCGCGCGGCGTTCATCCATGCCTCGGAAATCTCCCAGCGCGAAGGCTCGGCGGTGGAGACCATCACGGCGCTGGTGCACGAGGGCCAGGCGCTGGTGGTGCAGGTCACCAAGGACCCCATCGGCACCAAGGGCGCGCGCCTGACCACCCAGCTGTCGATCCCGTCGCGTTACCTGGTGTACATGCCGCGCAGCAGCCACGTCGGCATTTCCCTGAAGATCGAGGAAGAAGCCGAGCGTGAACGCCTCAAGCAGGTGGTCACCGACTGCATGGCCCAGGAAGACATGAAGGACGCCGGCGGCTTCATCCTGCGCACCGCCGCCGAAGGCGCCCGGGCCGAGGATATCTTCCAGGACATCCGCTACCTGCGGCGCCTGTGGGAGCAGATCGGCTCGCAGATCCAGACTTGCGGGGCGCCCACGGTCATCTACGAGGACCTGGGCCTGGCTCTGCGCACCCTACGTGACCTGGTCAACCCGAAGATCGAGAAGATCCGCATCGATTCGCGGGAGACCTTCCAGAAAACCACGCAGTTCGTCGCCGAATTGATGCCGGAAATCGCCGACCGCCTGGAGCACTACCCCGGCGAGCGGCCGATCTTCGACCTGTATGGCGTCGAGGACGAGATCCAGCGCGCCCTGGAGCGCAAGGTGCCGCTCAAGTCCGGCGGTTACCTGGTGGTCGACCCTGCCGAGGCAATGACCACCATCGACGTCAACACCGGGGCCTTCGTCGGCCACCGCAACCTTGAAGAAACCATCTTCAAGACCAACCTCGAGGCGGCCACCGCCATTGCCCGGCAACTGCGCCTGCGCAACATCGGCGGGATCATCATCATCGACTTCATCGACATGGAGGACGAGGAGCACCAGCGCCAGGTGCTGCGTACCCTGGAGAAGCAGCTCGAGCGTGATCACGCCAAGACCAACATCATCGGCATCACCGAGCTGGGCCTGGTGCAGATGACCCGCAAGCGCACCCGCGAAAGCCTCGAGCAGGTGCTGTGCGAACCCTGCGCGGCGTGCCAAGGGCGCGGCAAGCTGAAAACCCCCGAGACGATCTGTTACGAAATCTTCCGCGAGATCCTGCGCGAAGCCCGTGCCTATCAGGCCGAGGGCTACCGGGTACTCGCCAACCAGAAGGTCGTGGACCGCCTGCTCGACGAAGAGTCGGGCAACGTCGCTGAACTGGAGACGTTCATCGGGCGAACCATTCGCTTCCAGGTCGAGTCCATGTATTCCCAGGAACAATACGATGTGGTGCTGCTCTGACCCTGCATGAAAGCGGTTGCCCCAAGGACGGGCTGGCAAAGCGCTATACACCGGCCATAGTTAAGGGACGACTTGGAGGGCCATGGCCATGGAACGTCTGACCCGCGTTCTGGGCGCCTTGACCCGCTGGGGGTTGGGAATCTGCGCCCTGCTGGCGGTGCTGGTGGCGCTGTATGTCAGCCTCGGCCGGCAGCTGGTGCCGCTGGTCGCCGAATACCGCGCCGACGCCGAGCTCAAGGCCGAACAGGCCTTGGGCCTGCCGGTGCACGTCGGTGCCCTGGAGGGCCGCTGGAGCGGCTTGGCGCCGCTGCTGCGGGTGCGCGACCTGCAACTGGGCGAGGGCGCCGCGGCGCTGCGCCTGGACGAGGTCAAGCTGGTGCCGGACCTGTGGGCCAGCCTCAAGGCCCGCGAAGTGCGCCTGGCGCGTGTGCAGCTCAGCGGCTTGCAGCTGATTTTGCGCGAGGACCAGCAGGGCGCCTGGGCGCTCGAAGGCCTGCCGAGCCAGGACGACAAACCCCTCGATCCGGCCGAGGCGCTCAAGCGCCTGCGCCAGTTGGGCCGCATCGACGTGTTCGACAGCCAGGTCACCTTGCATCCCTGGCAGCGCGACCCGCTCACCCTCACCTATGTCAGCCTCGGCCTGCAGGCTGGGGCCTCGCGCCAGAGTGTCGACCTGCGCGCCACCTTGCCCGATGGCCAGCCGCTGGCCTTGAGCCTGAACAGCCGCGTCAGCGCCAAGGCCTGGCGCGACGGGCGCCTGCAAGCTTATCTGAGCCTGCCGCAGAGCGACTGGGGGCGGTGGCTGCCGCCGAAGTTGCTGGGCCAGTGGCAGGCCAGCACCTTGCGTGCCGGTGGTGAGTTCTGGGTCGACTGGAACCAGGGCCAGTTGCAGCAGGCCGTGGTGCGCCTGAATGCCCCGCAACTAAAGGGCGCCTACACCGGGCGCAAGGCTATCGCCCTGGACAACCTGGCCGTCTCGGCCTGGTTCCAGCGCCAGGACCAGGGCTTCGATGTCAGCGTCGATTCATTGGCCATGAGCCTTGGCAAGACCCGCTGGGAATCCCACCTGCAACTGGCACAGCGCGAGGGCGCGACCCCGGCCGAGGAAACATGGCAGGTGCAGGCCGACCGCCTCGACCTGACCCCGTTGACGCCGCTGATCGATGCCCTGGCGCCACTGCCGGAAAAACTCATGACCGTGGTCGACGCGCTCAAGGTCACCGGAGCCCTGCGCAACGTGCGCCTGGACATCCGGCCCAAGGCCGAGGGCGACCAGCGCGTGCAGTTTGCCGCCAACCTGGAGAAGGTCGGCTTCGATGCCTACCACGGCGCCCCGGCCGCCGGTAACGTCACTGGGGCCATCAGCGGTGACCTTGGCCATGGCGAGCTGCGCCTGGATACCCAGGCGTTCATGCTGCACCTGTACCCGATCTTCGGCAAACCCTGGCACTACCCGAAAGCCAACGCGCGCCTGACCTGGACCCTGGACAAGCAGGCCTTCACCCTGGTCGCCCCCTATATCAAGGTGCTGGGTGACGAGGGCAAGATCGCCGCCGACTTCCTGATCCGCATCCACCTGGAACCGGGCCACGAGGACTACATGGACTTGCGTGTCGGCCTTACCGAGGGCGATGGGCGCTACACCGCCAAGTACCTGCCCGAGGTGCTCAGCCCGGCGCTGGACGAGTGGCTGCGCAGCGCCATCGTCAAGGGCAATGTCGACGAAGGGTACTTCCAGTACCAGGGGTCGCTGCACCACAACGCGCCGCCCCATGCCCGCGACATCAGCCTGTTCTTCAAGGTGCACGACGCCGCGCTGGACTTCCAGCCAGGTTGGCCGCAGGTGCAGCAGGTCGACGGCAACGTCTATATCGAAGATACCGGGGTGCGCATCCAGGCCAACCACGGCCTGTTGCTGGATACCCAGGTCAGCGATGTCAGCGTCAACATTCCCCATGTCGATGGTGACCAGCACAGCCACCTGTTCCTCGATGGCGATTTCGACGGCAGCCTCGGCGATGGCTTGAAGATCCTCAAGCAAGCGCCCATCGGTACCGGCGAGATCTTCGCCGGCTGGGAAGGCGAGGGCCCGCTCAAGGGCAAGGTCAAGCTGGACATCCCGCTGGCCCACGGCCAGCGCCCCAAGGTACTGGTGGACTTCGCCACCCAGGACGCGACGCTCAAGGTGGCACCGCCCACCCTTGAGCTGAGCCGCCTGACAGGCGACTTCAGCTTCGACTTCGACAAGGGCCTGAGTGGCAAGGACATCAGCCTGAACGCCTTCGGCAAGCCGGTCAGCGCGCAGATCGTCGCCGAAGGCCAGGGCGGCAACATCCAGACCCGCATCAATGCCACAGGCCAGGTCGGCCTCAAGGCGCTCACCGACTGGCTGCAGTTCAAGCAGGCCCTGCCGGTGTCGGGCGACTTGCCCTACCAGTTGCAAGTGACGCTGGGCAGCCGTGACAACCGCCTGACCGTCAATTCCTCGCTCAAGGGCCTGGCCATCGACCTGCCGGCGCCGTTCGGCAAGGCCAGCGGGGAAACCCGTGACAGCCGTTTCAGCCTGACCTTGCAAGGCCCCGAGCGGCGCGTCGATGCCAGCTACAGCGACCTTGCCCGCTTCGCCTACGCAGCCCCCGCCGACAAACTGGGCCAGGGCCGCGGCGAACTGCTGCTGGGCACGGGTAATGCCAGCCTGCCCGCCGGGCAGGGCCTGCGCGTGCGCGGCCGGCTCGAGGCGCTGGACTTGGCGCCGTGGCAGCAACAATTGGAGCGACTTGGCGGCCAGGACCCGGGCAGCAATGCCCGGCAGAACCTGCAAAGCGTCGATTTGAGCATCGGCCAGTTGAAGGCCTTCGGCCTGGACCTCAACCAGAGCGTGATCCGCCTGGCCCGCGGCGGCCCGGCCTGGGACCTGCGCCTGGACAGCAAGGAAGTCATCGGCAACGCGCGGATCCCGGATGCCAAGACGACGCCGATGAGCATCCGCCTGCAGACCTTGCGCCTGCCGCCGGCCGACCCCACCGAGGCCGAAGCCGAGCACGGGCCCGACCCGTTGGCCGGCGTCGACCCGCGCAAGGTGCCGCCGTTGGACCTGACCATCGACAAGCTGTACCGCGGCGACGACCTGTTCGGCAGTGCCAGCCTGAAGCTGCGCCAGACCGCGCAGGGCATGGCCATGAGCGATATAGACCTCGACCTCAAGGGCTTGCACATCGACGGCAGCGGCGGCTGGGAAGGTACCCCAGGCAGCACCGCGAGCTGGTACAAAGGGCGCATCGACGGCAAGAACCTGGCTGACGTGCTCAAGGCCTGGGGCTTTGCGCCCACGGTCACCAGCCGCGATTTTCGCATGGACGTCGATGGCCGCTGGCCGGGTTCGCCGGCCTGGGTCAGCCTCAACCGTTACTCCGGCAGCCTCGACGCGGCGCTGCGCTCGGGCCAGTTCGTCGAAGTCGAGGGCAGCGCCCAGGCGCTGCGGGTGTTCGGCCTGCTCAACTTCAACTCCATTGGCCGGCGCCTGCGCCTGGACTTCTCCGACCTGTTCAGCAAGGGCCTGGCCTATGACCGGGTCAAGGGGCTGCTGGTGGCCAGCGAAGGCGTGTACGTGACCCGTAAGCCGATCACCGTCACCGGTCCGTCGAGCAACTTCGAGCTCGACGGCACCCTGGACTTCGTCCGTGACCGGGTCGATGCCAAGCTGCTGGTGACCCTGCCGGTCACCAACAACTTGCCGCTGGCGGCGCTGATCATCGGCGCGCCAGCGGTCGGCGGCGCGCTGTTCCTGGTCGATCGGCTGATCGGCGACCGGGTGGCGCGCTTCGCCAGCGTGCACTATCGCGTCGAAGGTCCGGTCAAAGAGCCTAAAATCACTTTTGTGAAACCTTTCGACAAATAAGCCCCGGGGTGGTCATGACGTCAGCTGTGATCCAGATGGTCAGCCAGGACGACGTCCTGGCCAATCTGCAACGCGCCACGGCGCTGCTGGAGCGGGCCGCAGCTGGCGGCGCACGGCTGGCGGTGCTGCCGGAAAACTTCGCCGCCATGGGCCGGCGCGATGCAGCCGCGATCGGCCGCGCCGAGGCCTTGGGCGAGGGGCCGATCCTGCCGTGGTTGAAACGCACCGCCCGTGACCTCAGGTTATGGATTGTCGCCGGTACCTTGCCGCTACCCCCGCTCGGCCAGCCAAAGGCCAAGGCGCATGCCTGCTCGCTGCTGGTCGACGAACACGGCGAGATTGCCGCGCGCTACGACAAGCTGCACCTGTTCGACGTGGATGTGGCCGACAGCCGCGGGCGTTACCGGGAGTCCGATGACTATGCCCACGGCAGCCAGGTGGTGGTGGCCGACACGCCGGTGGGCCGCCTGGGCCTGTCGGTGTGCTACGACCTGCGTTTCCCCGAGCTGTACAGCGCCTTGCGCGCCGCCGGGGCCGAATTGATCAGCGCCCCGGCGGCGTTCACCGCGGTGACCGGGGCGGCGCACTGGGAAGTGCTGATTCGCGCACGGGCCATCGAGACCCAGTGCTATGTACTGGCGGCGGCCCAGGGCGGCGTCCATCCAGGGCCACGGGAAACCCATGGCCAAGCGGCGATCATCGACCCCTGGGGGCGGATCGTCGCGCAACAGGCGCGGGGCGAAGCGGTATTGCTCGCCACCCGCGATCCTGAAGAACAAGCGTCCATCCGGGCGCGCATGCCGGTGCTGACCCACCGGCGCTTTTTCTCGCAGGACGCGTTGCGGCCTGCGCATACCTCGGAGTGACTATGAGCGAGATTCTATCCACCGTCAGCGAGCAGCTCCTGGCCCCCGGCGGTTTGACCCTAGACAGCCTGCAGACGGTACTGGGCGACCTGGCCGGGCCCGGCATCGACGCCGCCGACCTGTACTTCCAGGGCCAGGTCTCGGAAACCTGGGCGCTTGAAGACGGCATCGTCAAAGAGGGCAGTTTCAACCTCGACCAGGGCGTGGGCGTGCGTGCCCAGTCCGGCGAGAAGACCGGCTTTGCCTATAGCAACGCGATCAACCTCGAAGCCCTGACCTCGGCGGCGCGTGCCGCCCGCTCGATCTCCCGCGCCGGGCAGCACGGCACGGTCCAGGCCTTCCGCAGCCAGGCGGTGACCGCGCTGTATGGCCAGGACAACCCGCTGGATGTGCTCAGCCGTGCCGAGAAAGTCGAGCTGCTCAAGCGGGTCGATGTTGCCACCCGCGCCCTCGATCCGCGTATCCAGCAGGTCAGCGTGAGCATGGCCGGTGTCTGGGAGCGCATCCTGGTGGCTGCTGCCGACGGCAGCCTGGCCGCCGACGTGCGTCCGCTGGTGCGCTTCAACGTCAGCGTGATCGTCGAGCACAACGGCCGTCGCGAGCGCGGCGGGCAGGGTGGCGGCGGGCGTACCGACTACCGCTACTTCACTGAAGAGCGGGTGATGGGCTATGCCCGCGAGGCGCTGCGCCAGGCGCTGGTCAACCTCGAGGCGATCCCGGCCCCGGCTGGCACGCTGCCAGTGGTGCTCGGCTCGGGCTGGTCCGGCGTGCTGCTGCACGAGGCCGTGGGGCATGGCCTGGAAGGCGACTTCAACCGCAAGGGCAGCTCGGCGTTCAGTGGCAGGATCGGTGAAAAAGTCGCCTCGAGCCTGTGCACCATCGTCGATGACGGCACGCTCGCAGGCCGCCGTGGCTCGCTGAGTGTCGACGACGAAGGCACGCCGACCGAGTGCACCACGCTGATCGAGAACGGCATCCTCAAGGGCTACATGCAGGACAAGCTCAATGCCCGCCTGATGGGCATGGCGCTAACCGGCAACGGCCGCCGCGAGTCCTACGCCCACCTGCCGATGCCGCGCATGACCAACACCTACATGCGCGCTGGCGACAGC
Source organism: Pseudomonas sp. VA159-2 (assembly GCF_024126635.1). Taxonomy (NCBI): domain Bacteria; kingdom Pseudomonadati; phylum Pseudomonadota; class Gammaproteobacteria; order Pseudomonadales; family Pseudomonadaceae; genus Pseudomonas; species Pseudomonas sp. VA159-2. The sequence continues at coordinate 16,513 of NZ_JAMYBV010000032.1, forward strand.
GACCCGGAGGAAATCATCCGGTCGGTGAAGAAGGGTATCTACTGCGCCAACCTCGGCGGTGGCCAGGTGGACATCACCAGTGGCAAGTTCGTGTTCTCCACCAGCGAGGCCTACCTGATCGAGGACGGCAAGATTACCGCGCCGGTCAAGGGCGCGACCCTGATCGGTAACGGGCCGGAAGCGATGAGCCGGGTGTCGATGGTCGGCAACGACCTGGCGCTGGACAGCGGCGTGGGCACGTGTGGGAAGGATGGGCAGTCGGTGCCGGTGGGCGTTGGCCAGCCGACCCTGAAGCTGGATGCGATCACCGTCGGTGGTACCGGGGCTTGATCAATGATCGCGGGGCCAGTCCCGTCGGCGCGCCGCCGCTGCCACGCAGGCCCGCGAAGGCTGCGTGGGAGCGGTGGTGCGCCGCTGCGACCTGCCCCGCGATGGCCTCAACGCAGGCCGCGCTGGACCTCGTCGAGGTCGCGGATGTACTTGAACACCTTGCGCGCCGCGGCGGGCGGCTTGTTCCGCGCCTTTTCGTGCTGGGCATGACGGATCAGCGAGCGCAGGTGCTGGCGATCGGTGTCGGGGTACTCGTTGACGAAGCGCTCGAGGTCCTCGTCGTTGCCGTCGACCAGGCGGTCGCGCCAGCGCTCGAGGCCGTGGAAGCGTTCGTTGTACTGGCGGGTGGAGCTGTCGACCTGCTCGAGCATGGCATGGATGGCGTCCAGGTCCTGCACGCGCATCAGCTTGCCGACGAACGACATGTGGCGTTTGCGGGCGCCATGGGCGGTGTGCTTGCTGGCTTCGTCCAGGGCCTTGCGCAGTTCGTCGGTGAGCGGCAGGCGCGCCAGGGTATCGGCCTTGAGCGTGGTCAGGCGCTCGCCGAGTTCGACCAGCGCATGCAGCTCGCGCTTGATCTGGGTTTTGCTTTTTTCGCCATCGAAGGCGTCGTCGTAAGAATCAACCATGGGGGCAGTCCGCAGGAAATCGCCGCCATGATAACCAGTCGGGGGCCACTTGTCCGGCCCGGTCGTAGAATGACCCAAGCCGTACGCAGAATTTTCAGTGGAGAGAACCATGAGTGCAGTCCAGAGCGTAGGCCCCAAGGACCTGCCGGCGTTGCAGGAACAGGTCGAGGCGATCGTCGCCGAGGCGCGCCGCCAGGGCGCCAGCGCCTGCGAAGTGGCGGTGTCGCTGGAGCAGGGCCTGTCCACCACGGTGCGCCAGCGTGAAGTCGAGACGGTCGAGTTCAATCGCGATCAGGGCTTCGGCATCACCCTCTACGTTGGCCAGCGCAAAGGCTCGGCCAGCACCTCGGCGAGCGGCCCTGATGCCATTCGTGAAACCGTCGCCGCGGCCTTGGCGATAGCCAAACATACCTCCGAGGACCAGTGCTCCGGCCTTGCCGACGCGGCGCTGATGGCCCGCGAAATCCCCGACCTGGACCTGTACCACGACTGGGATATCGAGCCGGAGCAGGCCATCGAGATGGCACTGACCTGCGAGGCCGCCGCCTTCGACGCCGACCCGCGTATCCTCAATGCCGATGGCACCACCCTCAACACCCACCAGGGCGTGCGGGTGTATGGCAACAGCCACGGCTTCATCGGTGGCTACGCCTCCACCCGGCACAGCCTGAGCTGCGTGATGATCGCCGAGGGCGACGGGCAGATGCAGCGCGACTACTGGTACGACGTCAACCGCCAGGGCAACTTGCTGGCCGACCCGCGCAGCATTGGCCAACGCGCCGCGCAGCGCGCCGCCAGCCGCCTGGGCGCGCGCCCGGTGCCGACCTGCGAGGTGCCGGTGCTGTTCTCGGCGGAGCTGGCGGGCGGGCTGTTCGGCAGCTTCCTTTCGGCCATTTCCGGAGGCAACCTGTACCGCAAGTCATCGTTTCTCGAAGGCAGCATCGGCCAGCGCCTGTTTCCTACCTGGCTGACCCTCGACGAGCGCCCGCACATTCCGCGTGCGCTGGGCAGCGCGGCGTTCGATGGCGATGGCCTGGCGACCTATGCCAAGCCGTTCGTCGACAAGGGCGAGTTGGTGTCCTACATCCTCGGGACCTATTCGGGGCGCAAGCTGCAGTTGCCCAGCACCGCCAACGCCGGGGGCGTGCACAACCTGTACGTGACCCATGGCGTGGAAGACCAGGCCGCCCTGATCCGGCGCATGGGCCGCGGCTTGTTGGTCACCGAGTTGATGGGCCATGGCCTGAACATGGTCACTGGCGATTATTCCCGTGGCGCGGCGGGCTTCTGGGTCGAGAATGGCGAGATCCAGCATGCCGTGCAGGAAGTGACCATTGCCGGCAACATGAAGGACATGTTCCAGCAGATCGTCGCCATTGGCAGCGATATCGAGACCCGCAGCAATATCCATAGCGGCTCGGTGCTGATCGAGCGGATGACGGTGGCGGGCAGCTGACTGACGCCTTGTGCGCAGGGGGCTGGGAGCGGTCCCGCTCATGCCTGGCAAAGAACCCGGCCATCGCGCCGGGTTTTTATTTGCCCTTCGCCCACCTTGAACTGATTCTATTTATCAATTAATAATGAATATCATTATCCAGTAACCCGGCGATGATGTTCATGAAACCTGTCCTCCACGAACTGCCCTACCTGGAAAACTGGCGCTGGCTCAGCCGGCGTATCCGTTGCGCCCTCGCACCTGACGAGCCGCGCCTGATCGACCATTACCTGGCCGAGGGGCGCTACCTGGTGTGCTGCACCGAAACCTCGCCCTGGACAGTCGCCCTGACCGCCCTGCGCTTGCTGCTGGATACCGCCAACGACCGCATGTTGCCTTGGCACTGGCGCTGCCTGTGCCTGGACCAGGCCTGGCGCCCGTTGCTCGACCTGCGCAACCTCGACCGCTGCGAGCACAACCAGCGCTGGCAACCCTATGCGATGCAGCTCGCCAATTGCGTGCTGCTGCCGTCGATTTCTCCCGAAGAACTGATGCAAGGACTTGAAGATGAGTGATACCCGTATCGAGCGCGACAGCATGGGTGAACTGCAGGTGCCGGCCCAAGCCCTGTACGGCGCCCAGACCCAGCGCGCGGTCGACAACTTCCCGGTCAGCGGCCAGCCGATGCCGGCCCAGTTCATCCGCGCGTTGCTGCTGGCCAAGGCCGCGGCGGCCAAGGCCAACATCGAGCTTTCGCAACTGAGCGCGGGGCAGGGCGAGGCCATCGTCAAGGCGGTGGAGCAACTGCTGGCCGGCGACTTCATCCAGCACTTCCCGGTGGATGTGTTCCAGACCGGCTCCGGCACCAGCTCGAACATGAACGCCAACGAGGTGATCGCCACCCTGGCCAGCCGGGTGCTGGGCGAGCCGGTCAACGCCAATGACCATGTCAATTGCGGCCAGAGCAGCAACGACATCATCCCCACTAGCATCCACGTCAGCGCCGCGCTGGCCCTGCACGAGCAGTTGTTGCCTGCCCTGGGCCACCTGAACCAGGTGATCGAGGCCAAGGCCGTCGAGGTGCACAAATACGTCAAGACCGGCCGCACCCACCTGATGGACGCCATGCCGGTGCGCATGAGCCAGGTGCTCGGCGGCTGGGCGGCGCAGATCAAGGGCGCCCAGGCGCACCTCGAAGCGACCCTGCCGAGCTTGCAGGCACTGGCCCAGGGCGGCACCGCGGTAGGCACCGGGATCAACGCCCATCCACAGTTCGCCGCCGGCTTCGCCCGCCAGCTCAGCGGGCTGACCGGAGTCGCGTTCACCCCGGGCGATAACCTGTTCGCCCTGATCGGCTCCCAGGACACCGCGGTGGCCCTGTCCGGCCAGCTCAAGACTACCGCCGTGGCGCTGATGAAGATCGCCAACGACTTGCGCTGGATGAACTCTGGCCCGCTCGCCGGCCTTGGCGAGATCGAGCTGCAAGGCCTGCAGCCGGGGTCGTCGATCATGCCGGGCAAGGTCAACCCGGTGATCCCGGAGGCCACCGCCATGGTCGCCGCCCAGGTGATCGGCAACGACGCCACCATCGCCGTCGCCGGCCAGTCGGGCAACTTCGAGCTGAACGTGATGCTGCCGGTGATCGCCCGCAACCTGCTGGAGAGCATCGAGCTGATGGCCAACGTCAGCCGCCTGCTGGCCGACAAGGCCATCGCCAGCTTCAAGGTCAACGAGGGCAAGCTCAAGGAGGCGTTGTCGCGCAACCCGATCCTGGTCACCGCGCTCAACCCGATCATTGGCTACCTCAAGGCCGCCGAGATCGCCAAGACCGCCTACCAGCAGGGTCGACCGATCATCGACGTGGCGCTGGAGCACACCGACCTGTCGCGTGACCAGCTCGAGGCGTTGCTGGACCCAGAAAAACTCACCGCCGGCGGCATCTGAGCCAGGGCCGCCCAGGAGGCACGTCATGCAGCACTGGAGACGCACCACGCAAACCGCCAATCGCCTGTTCGAACAGGGCGAGCTGGTCGACGCCCGGGAGCATTACCTGCAAGCGCTGGCCCTGGCCCAGGTGCTGTTCGAGCGCTGGCATGACGCCGACGAGGCGGTGGCCGCGCTGGTCATCGCCCACCACAACCTGGCCGACCTGCACCTGCGCCTGAACCAGCCCCAGGAAAGCGCCGACTACCTGTGCGCCGCCCACCAGCGGCTGCTCCAGGCCAGCCAGGCGCAGCACCTGCCCCAGGCGCTGCGTGAGGCCGCCTTGCGCCATAGCGCACGGACCTACACCGAGTTGCTGAGTTTCATTGCCGAATACGGCCAGTACCCGCGCACCGAGCGCCTGCTCAATCGCCAGGCAGCGGTGGCCAGCGAACTGGTCGCGCACACGGATATCGCTCATCGCACACCTGCCTACGGAATCCACTGACATGCCCCATACCTTGCCTGCATTGCCTTACGCCTACGCTGCGCTGGAGCCGCACATCGATACCCAGACCATGGAGATCCACCACAGCAAGCACCACCAGACCTACATCAACAACCTGAACGTCGCCATCGAGGGCACCGAGTGGGCCGAATGGCCGGTGGAACGGCTGGTCGGCGCGGTCAAGCAGCTGCCCGAGAAGCTGCAAGGGGCGGTGATCAACCAAGGGGGTGGCCATGCCAATCACAGCCTGTTCTGGACCGTCATGTCGCCCAAGGGCGGCGGCCAGCCCGCAGGGCAGGTGGCCCAGGCCATCGATGCCCAGCTCGGCGGTTTCGAAGCCTTCAAGGAGGCCTTCACCAAAGCTGCGTTGACCCGCTTCGGCAGCGGCTGGGCCTGGCTCAGCGTCACCGCGGACAAGCAGCTGGTGGTGGAGAGCAGCGGCAACCAGGACAGCCCGCTGATGCACGGCAACACCCCGATCCTCGGCCTGGACGTCTGGGAGCATGCCTACTACCTGAAGTACCAGAACCGTCGTCCGGAATATATCGGCGCCTTCTACAACGTGGTCGATTGGGCCGAAGTGGAACGCCGCTACCTTGAAGCCTTGAAGTGAGCCAGGCCGGTATGCGTACCGAGGTGATGTCTGTCGGCAGTGTGCGCCTGTTTCGTCTGGCGCTGGGAACCTTGCTGTTGCTGGTCGGCACTGCGTTGCTGGTGGCCCGCGGCATCGCCTGGCTGGACCTGGAACCGCGCATGTTGCGCGCCCTCGAAGGGGGCGCCCTGTGCGCGCTGGGCACGGCCCTGGGTGCGGTACCGGTGCTGGTGATCCGCAACATGCCGGTGGCCGTGGCCGACACCTTGCTCGGCTTTGGCGCCGGGGTGATGTTGGCGGCCACGGCGTTTTCCCTGATCATTCCCGGGCTGGATGCCGCCCAGGCCATCGGTTTCAGCCCTTGGGGCGCCGGTGGGCTGGTTAGCAGCGGCCTGCTGTTCGGCGCGCTGTGCCTGTTCCTGATCGACCTGAAAGTGTCCGGGGCCTCGCCCGAGGCGCTGGTCGGTACCGCGCAGCAGCCGGTGATCGCGGCGCGGATCTGGCTGTTCGTCATCGCCATCATCGCCCACAACATTCCCGAGGGCATGGCCATCGGCGTATCCGCCGGGGGCGGCATGCCCGATGCCGACAGCCTGGCCATGGGCATTGCCCTGCAGGATGTGCCGGAAGGGCTGGTGATCGCGTTGGTGCTGGCCGGGGCGGGCATGCCGCGGTTCAAGGCATTTCTGATTGGGGCGGCGTCCGGCCTGGTCGAACCCTTGGCGGCGGTGGTCTGCGCCTGGCTGGTGAACATTGCCGAGTTGCTGTTGCCGCTGGGCCTGGCCTGCGCGGCGGGGGCGATGCTGCTGGTGGTGACCCAGGAGATCATCCCCGAGTCGCGCAGCAACGGTCACCACCGTTTGGCGAGCCTGGGGCTGTGTGTCGGGTTCTGCCTGATGATGGTGATGGACACGGCGATGTCCTGAGCCTGGCCCTGCCCTCTGTAGGAGCGGCCTTGTGTCGCGAAAGGGGGCGAGGCGCCCCGCGATTCATGCATCAAACCAATATTGCTGGGGCCGCTATGCGGCCCTTTTTCGCGACACAAGGCCGCTCCTACAGGCGCCGCGTTGTATCAGTCACTCGCCTTCGTCGAAGAAGTTCTCGATCAGCGCGACCAGCGCCTCCATGGCTTCAGCGTCCTGCTCGCCTTCGGTGTGCAGGTGTACCGGCGTGCCCTTGCCGGCGGCCAGCATCATCACTGCCATGATGCTCTTGCCATCCACCAGCTTGTCTGGCGCGCGACCCACCCGTACCTGGCAAGGAAAGCGCCCGGCCACGCCGACGAACTTGGCAGCCGCACGGGCGTGCAGGCCCAGCTTGTTGATGATGGTGATTTCGCGGGCGGGCATCGTGGGGCGGATATCCTGTGGGCTAGAGGTCGCGATGGCGGACCTGGACGTTTTTCAGGGATTGCTGGAGCAACTGGCCGAGCCGCTCGGTGATGTACACCGAACGGTGATGGCCACCGGTGCAGCCAATGGCCACGGTGACATAGGCGCGGTTGCTGGCGGCGAAGCGCGGCAGCCACTTGAGCAGGTAGCTGGAGATGTCCTGGAACATCTCCTCGACGTCCGGCTGGGCTGCCAGGTAGTCGATCACCGGCTGTTCGAGGCCGGAATGCTCGCGAAGTTCCGGCTTCCAGTAGGGGTTGGGCAGGCAGCGCACGTCGAACACCACGTCGGCATCCACCGGCATGCCGCGCTTGAAGCCAAACGACTCGACCAGGAACGCGGTCCCCGGCTCCGGCTGGTTGAGCAGGCGCAGCTTGATCGAGTCACGCAACTGGTACAGGTTCAAATTGGTGGTGTCGATCTTGAGGTCGGCCAGGTCGGCGATCGGCCCCAGCAGTTCGCTTTCGACGCGAATGGCCTCGGCCAGCGAACGGCTGTCGTTGGTCAGCGGGTGGCGGCGGCGGGTTTCCGAGAAGCGCTTTAGCAGGGTGTCCTCGTCGGCATCCAGGTACAACACGTCACACTGGATGTGCCGCGCGCGCGCCTCCTGGAGCAGGTCCGGGAAGCGTGACAGGTGGCTGGGCAGGTTGCGCGCGTCGATGGAAACGGCCACCTTGGGCTGCAGCAGCTCGGTGTTGATCAGCGCGTTTTCCGCCAACTGCGGTAACAGGCCCGCCGGCAGGTTGTCGATGCAGTAGTAGCCGTTGTCTTCCAGTACGTCGAGGGCGGTGCTCTTGCCGGAGCCGGAGCGGCCGCTGACGATGATCAGGCGCATGGTCAGTGCTCGTTCTGTACGTCCAGGACGACCTGGAACAGGGCCTCGCTGCTGTCGGCGGCACGCAGGCGCTCGCGAACCTCCTTGCGATCGAGCATGCTGGCGATCTGGCGCAGCAGTTCAAGGTGGGCATCGGTGGCAGCTTCCGGGACCAGCAGCACGAACAGCAGGTCGACCGGGGCACCGTCGATGGCGTCGTAATCGATGGGGGCGTCCAGGTGCAGCAAGGCGCTCACTGGCGCGGTGCAGCCCACAAGCCGGCAATGGGGAATGGCGATGCCATTGCCAAAACCGGTGGAGCCCAGCTTTTCGCGAGCGATGAGCTTGTCGAAGACGTCTTGCATCTCCAGCTCGGGCACTTGCTCGGCGATCAGGGTGGCGACCTTTTCCAGGGCGCGCTTTTTACTGCCGCCCGGCACGTTCACCAGGGAACGGCCGGGGGTCAGGATGGTTTCAAGTCGGATCATGGATGAGGGGGATCAGCGGGCGGCTGCACCTTGCAGCAGGCTTTGCTGTTTTTCCTTGTGTTTTTTCAGTTGGCGGTCGAGCTTGTCAGCCAGGGCATCGATCGCGGCATACATGTCTTGGTGTTCGGCGTTGGCGACCACTTCGCCACCGGGAATCTGGAGTGTGGCTTCAACCTTCTGCTGCAGCTTTTCGACTTTCATGATCACCGTTGCATTGGTGATCTTGTCGAAATGGCCCTCTACGCGGGCGAGCTTCTCGAGCACGTACTCGCGCAGTGGTTGGGTGACTTCTACATGCTGTCCACTGATGTTGACTTGCATACAGCTTCTCCTTTGTTGCCCGTGCATAAAGAGGCAGGTCTTGCACCTGCCACTGAAACGCTGTGGCACATCCCGGGGCTACATCAGTCGCTTGCGCTCGCTCGAAGGGGCGATCCCCAACGACTCGCGGTACTTGGCGACGGTGCGACGGGCTACCTGGATGCCTTGTGCCTCCAGTAAACCAGCGATCTTGCTGTCACTCAATGGCTTTTTCTGATTTTCCGCCGCCACCAGTTTCTTGATGATCGCGCGGATCGCCGTGGACGAGCATTCGCCGCCTTCGGCGGTGCTGACGTGGCTCGAGAAAAAGTATTTCAGTTCGTAGATGCCACGTGGCGTGTGCATGTATTTCTGCGTGGTCACCCGCGAGATGGTCGACTCGTGCATGCCCACCGCCTCGGCGATGTCGTGCAGTACCAGCGGCTTCATGGCCTCGTCGCCGTGGTCGAGGAAACCGCGCTGGTGCTCGACGATCTGCGTGGCTACCTTCATCAGCGTCTCGTTGCGGCTTTGCAGGCTCTTGATGAACCAGCGCGCTTCTTGCAACTGGTTGCGCATGAAGGTGTTGTCGGCGCTGGTGTCGGCGCGGCGGACGAACCCAGCGTACTGCGGGTTGACGCGCAGGCGCGGCACCGCTTCCTGGTTGAGCTCGACCAGCCAGCGCTCGCTGTCCTTGCGCACGATCACGTCCGGCACCACGTACTCCGGCTCGCTGGATTCGATCTGCGAGCCCGGGCGTGGGTTCAGGGTCTGTACCAGCTCGATGACCTGGCGCAGCTCGTCTTCCTTGAGCTTCATGCGCCGCATCAGCTGGCTGTAGTCGCGGCTGCCGAGCAAATCGATGAAATCGCTGACCAGGCGCTGCGCCTCGCTCATCCACGGCGTCGAGGCCGGCAGTTGGCGCAGTTGCAGCAACAGGCATTCACCCAGCGAGCGGGCGCCGATGCCGGCAGGTTCGAATTGCTGGATGCGGTGCAGCACCGCCTCGACTTCATCCAGCTCGATGTCGAGCTCAGGGTCGAAACCTGCGCAGATTTCCTCGAGGGTGTCCTCCAGGTAGCCCTGTTCGTTGATGCTGTCGATCAGGGTCACCGCGATCAGGCGGTCGGTGTCGGACATCGGCGCCAGGTTGAGCTGCCAGAGCAGGTGGCTCTGCAGGCTCTCGCCCACCGAGGTGCGGGTGGTGAAGTCCCACTCGTCGTCATCGTTGCTGGGCAGGCTGCTGGCGCTGGTCTGGTAGATGTCTTCCCAGGCGGTGTCGACGGGCAGTTCGTTGGGAATGCGCTCGGCCCACTCGCCGTCTTCCAGGGTTTCGGCGCTGGTGGTCGGCTCCTGGAAGCTGTTGTCCTGGGCTTCGGCGGCTGGCTTGCTTTCGGCGTTGTCCGCCATTGGGTCGCTGTTGTCGAAATCGTCGCCGTCTTCCTGGCGTTCGAGCATCGGATTGGATTCCAGCGCTTCCTGGATTTCCTGCTGGAGGTCCAGGGTAGAGAGCTGGAGCAGACGGATGGCCTGTTGCAACTGCGGGGTCATCGTCAGTTGCTGGCCCATTTTTAGGACGAGCGATGGTTTCATGGCAGGGGCTTAATACCTTGTTCGCCGGCGCGCATGCGCCATCCACTACACGTAGGGCGCTTGGGCGCCGATTTTAAGCAAGTTATATGCCTGAAATTGCAGCGTTTGCCTAGAGCACTGTAACAACTTAAGCCTCGAACGGCTGCCTGCGCCAGTGCTCCGGGCAGGCTGGGATCAGAGTCGGAACTCGTGCCCCAGGTACACTTCCTTGACCAACTGGTTGGCCAGGATGGTCTCGGCGTCGCCTTCGGCGATCAGCTGACCATCGTTGACGATGTAGGCGGTTTCGCAGATGTCCAGGGTCTCGCGAACGTTGTGGTCGGTGATCAGTACGCCGATGCCCTTGTTCTTGAGGTGGTGGATGATCTGCTTGATGTCGCCGACCGAGATCGGGTCGACACCGGCGAAGGGTTCGTCCAGCAGGATGAACTTGGGCGCGGTGGCCAGGGCGCGGGCAATCTCGACACGGCGGCGTTCGCCACCGGACAGGCTCATGCCCAGGTTGTCGCGGATATGGCTGATGTGGAACTCCTGCAACAGGCTTTCCAGCTCCTTGCGCCGGCCATCGCGGTCGAGGTCCTTGCGGGTCTCGAGGATTGCCATGATGTTGTCGGCCACCGACAGCTTGCGGAAGATCGAGGCTTCCTGCGGCAGGTAGCCGATGCCGGCCTGGGCACGGCCGTGCATGGGCTGGTGGCTGACGTCGTGGCTGTCGATCAGCACGCGTCCCTGGTCGGCCTGGACCAGGCCGACGATCATGTAGAAGCAGGTGGTCTTGCCGGCGCCGTTGGGGCCGAGCAGGCCGACGATCTGGCCGCTGTCGATCGACAGGCTGACGTCGCGCACGACTTGCCGGCCCTTGTAGCTCTTGGCCAGGTGCTGGGCTTTGAGGGTTGCCATTTACTCGGCCTTTTTCTTCGGTTGAATGACCATGTCGATACGCTGACGCGGTGCAGTCACGTTGCCACCACGGCCGGCGGTCGCCACCTGGGACTTGGTGTTGTAGACGATCTTCTCGCCTTCGGTGGTGTTGCCTTCGTTCTCGACCTTGGCGCGGTCGGTCAGGATTACCGTGTCCTTTTGCGCCTGGTACTGGATGGTCACCGCCCAGCCTTTCATCTTGTCCGCCTTGGCGGCACTCTGCTGCTGCTCGAAGTAGGCCAGGTTGCCCACCGAGGTGACCACGTCGATGTCGCCGTTGGCGGCGCGGGTCATGGTCACGGTGTTGCCTTTGATCATCATCGAGCCTTGGGTGATGATCACGTCGCCGGTGTAGGTGGCCACGCCTTGCTTGTCGTCCAGGTGGGCGTTGTCCGCCTGGATGCGGATCGGCTGGTCACGGTCGTTCGGCAGGGCGAAGGCGCTCGCGCTTCCCAGTGCTACGCCCAGGCTGAGCAGAAGGGGGATGGTTTTAACGAGCCTCATACTGTCCTCTTACGTTAGAGAGCAGGTCCATCCTGCCTTCTTTCAAATACGCTTTCATTCCTTTGCCCGTAGTCGTGCCACCGGCGCCGTCGATTCTAACGGCTTGCTCGGTCTGCGCATATTGCTTCTGCGGGAACACAGTCATGCGTGTGCTGGTGATGATGGTTTCGCGTTGCTTCTCGTCGGTGCGCGCCACGCGCACGTCGTCGATCAGTTCCACCTCGCTGCCGTCCGGGTTGACCTCGGCGCGCTTGCTCTGCACGTGCCATGGATACTCGGTGCCACGGTACAGGTGCAGGTCGGGCGTGGTCACCAGGGTGACTTCGCTGGCCTTGAGATGCTCGACCTTGGCGGCGGTCATTTCGTACTGCAGCTTGCCGTCGGGCAGGAACTGCACGCTGTGGGCGTTGATGGCGTAGTAGTCGATGGCGCTTTCGTCGACCTGGGTCGCGGGCTGCTCGAGGAAGCTCTCGGGGCTGATGTTCCAGTAGCCGACCGCCGCCAGTACGGCGGCGATCACGCCAAGCAGCGCAAAATTGCGAACTTTCTTGCTGAACATGGGTGGCCTTACAGGTAGTTGGCGTTGGCAGCGTCCAGGGTACCCTGGGCCTGCATGATCAGTTCGCAGAACTCGCGGGCGGCGCCTTCGCCGCCGCGGGCCTGCGTGACACCGTGGGCGTGCTGGCGCACGAACGGTGCGGCGTTGTGCACGGCCATGCCCAGGCCCACCCGGCGGATCACCGGCAGGTCGGGCAGGTCGTCGCCCAGGTAGGCGACCTGCTCATAGCTTAGATTGAGTTCGGCGAGCAGGCCGTCGAGCACCACCAGTTTGTCCTCGCGGCCCTGGAACAGGTGGGGGATGCCGAGGTTCTTCGCCCGGCGCTCGACCACCGGGGTCTTGCGCCCGCTGATGATGGCCGTGGTCACGCCCGCGGCCATGAGCATCTTGATGCCGTGGCCGTCGAGGGTGTTGAAGGTCTTGAACTCGCTGCCGTCCTCGAGGAAGTACAGGCGCCCGTCGGTAAGCACGCCGTCGACGTCGAACACCGCCAGCTTGATGGCCTTGGCACGTTGCATCAGGTCCTGGTTCATTTACATCACTCCGGCGCGCAACAGGTCGTGCATGTTCAGGGCGCCGGTCGGGCGGTCCGCCTGATCGACCACCACCAGTGCGCTGATCTTGTGGTCTTCCATGATTTTCAGCGCCTCGGCGGCGAGCATCTCGGCGCGGGCGGTCTTGCCGTGCACGGTCATGACCTCGTCGATCAGGGTCTTGTGCACGTCGATGTTGCGGTCCAGGCTGCGGCGCAGGTCGCCGTCGGTGAAGACCCCGGCCAGCTTGCCGTCGTTGCCCAGGACCACGGTCATGCCCAGACCTTTGCGAGACATTTCAAGCAGCGCGTCCTTGAGCAGGGTGCCGGTCTTGACCACCGGCAGTTCGTCGCCGGCGTGCATGACGTTTTCGACCTTCAGCAACAGGCGACGGCCGAGGGCCCCCCCGGGGTGCGAGAAGGCGAAGTCCTCGGCGGTGAAGCCGCGGGCCTCGAGCAGGGCGATGGCCAGGGCGTCGCCCAGTGCCAATGCGGCGGTGGTCGAGGAGGTGGGCGCCAGGTTGAGCGGGCAGGCTTCCTGGGCGACGCTGGCGTCGAGGTTGACCTCGGCGGCCTGGGCCAGGGGCGAATCGGGGTTGCCGGTCAGGCTGATCATCTGGATGCCCAGGCGCTTGATCAGCGGCAGCAGGGTGACGATCTCGGCGGTGCTGCCGGAATTGGACAGGGCAAGAATGACATCGTCGCGGGTGATCATGCCCATGTCGCCATGGCTGGCCTCGGCCGGATGCACGAAGAATGCCGGGGTGCCGGTGCTGGCCAGGGTGGCGGCGATCTTGTTGCCGATGTGCCCCGACTTGCCCATGCCAACCACCACGACCCGGCCCTTGCTGGCCAGGATCAGTTCGCAAGCCTTGACGAAGTCGCCGTCGATACGGGCCAGCAGGGCCTCCACGGCCTCGAGTTCGAGGCGCAGGGTGCGCTGGGCGGATTGGATCAGCTCGCTGGATTGGGTCATGTCGAAACGCAATGCCTGATGAAAAGGCGGCGATTATAGCCGCAATGTGTGAAACGCTCATCCATCGAATGTCAGATGCCTGTCGCGCAACCCTGTCCGCACCCTGAACGAGTCAGGCGATGGCCTTGGGGCGGGCCTATCAGCGGTGCTATAGTTCGCCGCTATTCGGCCTGCCACGGGCGCGTGTGCCTTCATGATGAAGGCCGGCGTCAACTAGGCGAGGCTGCACTAGCAAGGAGTCTAGATGAGTGTGGATAGCGCCTGTGCGGTCGAGTTGAAGGGCGTCACCTTCAAGCGCGGTTCGCGCAGCATTTTCAGCAACGTGGACATTCGTATTCCGCGCGGCAAGGTCACCGGCATCATGGGGCCTTCGGGGTGCGGCAAGACCACCCTGCTGCGCCTGATGGGCGCGCAGCTGCGCCCGGCCAGCGGCGAAGTCTGGGTCAATGGCCAGAACCTGCCCGCGCTGTCGCGGGGCGACCTGTTCGATGCGCGCAAGCAGATGGGCGTGCTGTTCCAGAGCGGCGCGCTGTTCACCGACCTCGATGTCTTCGAGAACGTCGCCTTCCCGCTGCGCGTGCATACGCAGCTGTCGGACGAGATGATCCGCGACATCGTGCTCATGAAACTGCAGGCCGTGGGCCTGCGCGGCGCCATCGACCTGATGCCCGACGAACTGTCCGGCGGCATGAAACGCCGCGTGGCGCTGGCCCGGGCGATCGCCCTGGACCCACAGATCCTCATGTACGACGAACCGTTCGTCGGCCAGGACCCGATCGCCATGGGCGTGCTGGTGCGCCTGATCCGGCTGCTCAACGACGCCCTGGGCATCACCAGCATCGTGGTTTCCCACGACCTGGCGGAAACCGCCAGCATCGCCGACTACATCTATGTGGTCGGCGACGGCCAGGTCCTGGGGCAGGGCACGCCGGCCGAGCTGATGGGCTCGGACAACCCGCGCATCCGCCAATTCATGAAGGGTGACCCGGACGGTCCGGTACCTTTCCATTTCCCTGCGCCTGACTACCGCGCCGATCTGCTGGGGACGCGTTGATGCGCAGAAAATCCTTACTCGAACGTATTCGCCTGTTCGGCCGCTCGGCCATCGACGTGCTGGCCGTGCTGGGGCGCTCGTGCCTGTTCCTCGGGCATGCGCTGATCGGCCGTGGCGGCATCGGCGGCAGCTTCCAGCTGCTGGTCAAGCAGCTGTATTCGGTCGGCGTGCTGTCGCTGGCGATCATCGTCGTGTCCGGTGTGTTCATCGGCATGGTGCTGGCGCTGCAGGGCTACAGCATCCTCACCAAGTATGGCTCGGAGCAGGCGGTGGGGCAGATGGTCGCCCTGACCCTGCTGCGCGAGCTCGGGCCGGTGGTCACCGCCTTGCTGTTCGCCGGGCGCGCGGGCTCGGCGTTGACCGCCGAAATCGGCAACATGAAATCTACCGAGCAGTTGTCCAGCCTCGAGATGATCGGCGTCGACCCGCTCAAGTACATCGTTGCCCCGCGGCTGTGGGCCGGCTTCATCTCGCTGCCGCTGCTGGCGCTGATCTTCAGCGTGGTCGGTATCTGGGGCGGCTCGTGGGTTGCCGTGGACTGGCTGGGCGTCTACGAAGGCTCGTTCTGGGCCAACATGCAGAACAGCGTTTCTTTCGCCGACGACGTGATCAATGGCTTGATCAAGAGCCTGGTGTTCGCTTTCGTCGTGACCTGGATCGCCGTATTCCAGGGGTATGACTGCGAGCCCACCTCAGAAGGGATCAGCCGTGCCACTACCAAGACCGTGGTCTATGCCTCGCTGGCAGTCCTGGGTCTGGACTTTATTCTGACCGCCTTGATGTTTGGAGATTTCTGATGCAAAACCGCACCCTGGAAATCGGTGTCGGCCTGTTCCTCCTGGCCGGGATCCTGGCGCTGCTGCTGCTGGCCCTGCGTGTCAGCGGGCTGTCGGCCAGCCCGAGCAGCGACACGTACAAAGTTTACGCCTACTTCGACAATATCGCCGGTTTGACGGTCAGAGCTAAAGTGACCATGGCCGGTGTGACCATCGGCAAGGTCACGGCCATCGATCTGGACCGCGACTCGTACACCGGTCGGGTAACGCTGCAGCTGGACAAGAACGTCGACAACCTGCCGACCGACTCCACTGCCTCGATCCTGACCGCCGGCCTGCTGGGCGAGAAGTACATCGGCATCAGCGTGGGCGGCGAAGACGCGTTGCTCAAGGATGGCAGCACCATCCACGACACCCAGTCGGCGCTGGTGCTGGAAGATCTGATCGGCAAGTTCCTGCTCAACTCGGTGGGCAAGGAACCCAAAGAAGCTCAACCGGCTAACTAAGGAGTTTCCATGATTTCGATCCTGCGACGTGGCCTGCTGGTCCTGCTGGCGGCCTTCCCCCTGCTGGCCCTGGCGGCGCCGGGGCAATCCGCCCGTGATGTGATCCAGGGCACCACCAGCCAGTTGCTCAGCGACCTGAAGGCCAACAAGGCGCAGTACAAGGCCAACCCGGAGGCGTTCTACAGCGCCCTGAACAGTAACCTTGGGCCGGTGGTCGATGCCGATGGCATCTCCAAGAGCATCATGACCGTCAAGTATTCGCGCAAGGCCACGCCGGAGCAGATGCAGCGCTTCCAGGAGAACTTCAAGCGCAGCCTGATGCAGTTCTACGGCAACGCCCTGCTGGAATACGACAACCAGGGCATCACCGTCGACCCGGCGCGTGCCGAAGACGGCGATCGCACCAGCGTCGGCATGAAGATCACCGGCAACAACGGCGCGGTCTACCCGGTGCAGTACACCATGCAGAAGCTCGATGGCCAGTGGAAAGTGCGCAACGTCATCGTCAACGGCATCAACATCGGCAAGCTGTTCCGCGACCAGTTCCAGGACGCCATGCAGCGCAACGGCAACAACCTGGACAAGACCATCGACGGTTGGGCCGGCGAAGTGGCCAAGGCCAAGCAAGCCGCCGACAACTCGCCGGATAAGGAAGTCAAATGAGCGACGCCGCCGTGAGCATGGCCGAGCCGGGGGTCCTGGCCCTGGCCGGCGTGCTGGACTACCGCAGCGGCCCGGCCCTGCGCAAGCAGGGCAAGGCGCTGATCGCCGCCAGCCGCGAGGCGCACCTGGTGCTCGACTGCACGGCGGTGGTCAAGTCCAGCAGTGTCGGCCTGTCGCTGTTGCTGGCGTTCATGCGTGACGCCCAAGCCGCCGGCAAGGCCTGGGAACTGCGCGGCATGCCCAGCGACATGCGGGAAATCGCCGAGGTCTATGACCTCGACGAAGTACTGGCAGGCTGATGGCCTGGCACCCGGTGAAAGCCCCTCGGTCAGCGAGCCCGCGCATGGGCTTCGCAGGCGAGGGGCTTTTTTGTATGATGGCCGACCCGCGCGCGTTGGGCGCCGATCGAGGTTGAGCATGCAGGCCGTAGAAGTTAAAAGCTTTCTGGAAGAAAAAATGCCGGGAACCCGGGTCGAAGTTGAAGGCGAAGGCTGCAACTTCCAGTTGAACGTGATCAGCGACGAGCTGGCGGGCCAGAGCCCGGTCAAGCGTCAGCAGGCGATCTATGCTCACCTCAATCCATGGATCGCCAACGGCAGCATCCACGCGGTAACCATGAAATTCTTCAGCAGCGCAGCCTGGGCTGAGCGCACCTGAGCCAACTTGGCGGCGAGACACGAATGGACAAACTGATTATCACTGGCGGTGCACGCCTCGACGGCGAGATCCGCATTTCCGGCGCGAAGAACGCAGCCCTGCCGATTCTCTCGGCTACCCTGCTGGCCGATGGCCCGGTCACGGTTGGCAACCTGCCGCACCTGCACGACATCACCACCATGATCGAGCTGTTCGGGCGCATGGGCATCGAGCCTGTGATCGACGAGAAGCTCGCGGTGGAGATCGACCCGCGCACCATCAAGACCCTGGTCGCGCCGTACGAGCTGGTCAAGACCATGCGCGCCTCGATCCTGGTGCTTGGCCCGATGGTCGCCCGTTTCGGCGAGGCCGAAGTGGCCCTGCCCGGCGGTTGCGCCATTGGCTCGCGTCCGGTCGACCTGCACATCCGTGGCCTGGAAGCCATGGGGGCGAAGATCGAAGTCGAAGGTGGCTACATCAAGGCCAAGGCGCCTGAAGGCGGCCTGCGCGGCGCGCACTTCTTCTTCGACACCGTCAGCGTCACCGGTACCGAGAACATCATGATGGCCGCGGCCCTGGCCAAGGGCCGCAGCGTGCTGCAGAACGCTGCCCGCGAGCCGGAAGTGGTCGACCTGGCCAACTTCATCAACGCCATGGGTGGCAAGATCCAGGGTGCTGGCACCGACACCATCACCATCGATGGCGTCGAGCGCCTGCACTCGGCCAACTATCGCGTCATGCCCGACCGTATCGAGACCGGCACCTACCTGGTTGCCGCTGCCGTGACCGGTGGCCGCGTCAAGGTCAAGGACACCGATCCGACCATCCTCGAAGCCGTCCTCGAGAAGCTCAAGGAAGCTGGCGCCGACATCACCACCGGCGAGGACTGGATCGAGCTGGACATGCACGGCAAGCGGCCGAAGGCCGTCAACCTGCGCACCGCGCCGTACCCGGCGTTCCCCACCGACATGCAGGCGCAGTTCATCTCGCTCAATGCCATCGGCGAGGGCACTGGTGCGGTGATCGAGACCATCTTCGAGAACCGCTTCATGCACGTCTACGAGATGCATCGCATGGGCGCGCAGATCCAGGTCGAAGGCAACACCGCCATCGTCACCGGCGTCAGCAAGCTCAAGGGCGCCCCGGTGATGGCCACCGACCTGCGTGCGTCCGCCAGCCTGGTGCTGTCGGCGCTGGTCGCCGAAGGCGACACCTTGATCGACCGCATCTACCACATCGACCGTGGTTACGAGTGCATCGAGGAAAAACTGCAGATGCTGGGCGCGAAGATCCGTCGCGTACCGGGCTAGTCTGTACGGCGCAGGGACGCGCCCCGAATTTTATACAGCCGGGCTGTGCCCGGCTGGCTATAGCTGCTTAAGGACCGACGTTCCCATGTTGACCATCGCGCTATCCAAGGGCCGCATTCTCGACGATACCCTGCCGCTGCTGGCCGAAGCCGGTATCGTCCCGACCGAGAATCCGGACAAGAGCCGCAAGCTGATCATCCCCACCACGCAGGATGACGTACGCCTGCTCATCGTGCGCGCCACCGACGTGCCGACCTATGTCGAGCATGGTGCCGCCGACCTCGGGGTGGCCGGCAAGGACGTGCTGATGGAATACGGCGGCCAGGGCCTGTACGAGCCCCTGGACCTGCAGATCGCCCAATGCAAGCTGATGACCGCCGGCGTCACCGGTGCCCCTGAGCCCAAGGGCCGCCTGCGCGTGGCCACCAAGTTCGTCAACGTAGCCAAGCGCTACTACGCCGAGCAGGGCCGCCAGGTCGACATCATCAAGCTGTACGGCTCCATGGAGCTGGCCCCGTTGATCAACCTCGCCGACAAGATCATCGACGTGGTCGACACCGGCAACACCCTGCGTGCCAATGGCCTGGAGCCACAGGAACTGATCGCCACGATCAGCTCGCGCCTGGTGGTCAACAAGGCCTCCATGAAGATGCAGCACGCCCGTATCCAGAGCCTGATCGACACCCTGCGCAACGCTGTCGAATCGCGACACCGCGGCTGACTACTGCGCGCGACCTTTGCCGTCGCGCCCGTCTATCCGCGTCATAGCCTTCTTTCTCAGGTGCCCGCGCGGATGGAGTGGTAGCTTCAGGGCGCCTGAACATCCGCTAACAACGAGGCCCTCGCCATGACCGTGTCCACTGCAATTGCCCGTCTCAACGCCGCTGACCAGGATTTCGCCCGACATCTGGATCATCTGCTGAGCTGGGAAAGTGTGTCCGATGACGCGGTCAACCAGCGCGTGCTCGACATCATCAAGGCCGTGCGCGAGCGCGGCGACGCGGCGCTGGTGGAGTTCACCCAGCGTTTCGATGGCGTTGAGGCCCAGTCGATCGACGACCTGATCCTCGATCGCGAGCGCCTGGAACTGGCCCTGACCCGCATCACCCCGACCCAGCGCGAAGCCCTGGAGAAAGCCGCCAACCGCGTGCGTATCTACCACGAGCGGCAGAAGCAGGATTCCTGGCAGTACACCGAGGCCGACGGCACCGTGCTCGGGCAGAAGGTCACCCCACTGGACCGCGCCGGGCTGTATGTGCCGGGCGGCAAGGCGTCGTACCCCTCGTCGGTGCTGATGAACGCCATTCCGGCCAAGGTCGCCGGTGTCGGCGAGGTGGTGATGGTGGTACCGACCCCGCGTGGCGAGGTCAACGAGCTGGTGCTGGCGGCCGCCTGCATCGCCGGTGTCGACCGGGTCTTCACCGTCGGCGGGGCCCAGGCTGTCGCCGCCTTGGCCTACGGTACCGAGAGCGTGCCGCAGGTGGACAAGATCGTCGGCCCGGGCAATATCTACGTGGCTACCGCCAAGCGCCATGTGTTCGGCCAGGTCGGCATCGACATGATCGCCGGCCCGTCGGAAATCCTCGTGGTCTGCGACGGCCAGACCGATCCGGACTGGATCGCCATGGACCTGTTCTCCCAGGCCGAGCACGACGAGGATGCCCAGGCGATCCTGGTCAGCCCGGACGCCGCGTTCCTCGACCGTGTCGCCGCCAGCATCGACAAGTTGCTGTCGGGCATGGAGCGTGCCGAGATCATCGAGAAGTCGATCAATGGCCGTGGTGCGTTGATCCAGGTGCGTGACATGCAGCAGGCCATCGAGGTGGCCAACCGCATCGCGCCTGAGCACCTGGAGCTGTCGGTGGCCGATCCGCAGGCCTGGCTGGGGCAGATTCGCCACGCCGGCGCGATCTTCATGGGCCGCCACACCAGCGAGGCGCTGGGCGACTACTGCGCCGGCCCCAACCACGTGTTGCCGACCTCGGGTACTGCGCGGTTCTCGTCGCCGCTGGGGGTCTATGACTTCCAGAAGCGTTCGTCGATCATCTTCTGCTCCGAGCAGGGTGCCTCCGAGCTGGGCCACACCGCTTCGGTGCTGGCCCGTGGCGAATCGCTGACCGCCCACGCGCGCAGCGCCGAATACCGCATCCTCAACGAGAAGGGGAACTGAGCATGAGTCGTTTCTGGAGCCCTTTCGTCAAGGACCTGGTGCCTTACGTGCCGGGCGAGCAGCCCAAGCTGGCGCGCTTGGTCAAGCTCAACACCAACGAGAACCCTTATGGCCCGTCGCCCAAGGTGCTGGAGGCGATGCGTGGCGAGCTGAACGATAACCTGCGGCTGTACCCGGACCCCAACGGTGATCGGCTCAAGCAGGCTGTGGCCGAGTATTACCGCGTGACGCCGGCGCAGGTGTTCGTTGGTAATGGCTCGGACGAGGTACTGGCGCACATCTTCCACGGCCTGTTCCAGCATGACCGGGGGCCGCTGCTGTTCCCGGACGTGAGCTACAGCTTTTACCCGGTGTATTGCGGCCTGTACGGTATTGGGTTCGAGCAGGTGGCGCTGGATGAGCAGTTCCAGATTCGGGTTTCGGACTACAGCAAGCCCAATGCCGGGATCATTTTCCCCAACCCTAATGCGCCGACCGGTTGCCTGCTGGCGCTGGAAGCGATCGAGCAGTTGTTGCAGGCCAACCGGGATTCGGTGGTGGTGGTCGATGAGGCCTACATCGATTTCGGTGGTGAGACGGCCATCAGCCTGGTCGATCGCTATGACAACCTGCTGGTGACCCAGACCTTGTCCAAGTCGCGTTCGTTGGCGGGGCTGCGGGTTGGGTTGGCGGTTGGTCATCCGGACCTGATCGAGGCGTTGGAGCGGATCAAGAACAGCTTCAACTCGTATCCGTTGGATCGCATGGCGATTGTCGGGGCGGCGGCGGCGTTTGACGACCGTGAGTATTTCGATGAGACCTGTCGCAAGGTTATAGATAGCCGAGAGGTGCTGGTTGCCGAGTTGGTGGCGCGTGGGTTCGAGGTGTTGCCTTCGGCGGCGAACTTCATCTTTGCTCGGCATCCCGAGCAGGATGCGGCGGGGATCGCGGCGCGGTTGCGGGTGCAGGGGGTGATTGTGCGGCACTTCAAGCAGGAGCGGATTGCGCAGTTCCTGCGGATTACCATTGGGACGCCGGAGATGAATCGGGCTTTGCTTGATGCTTTGAATTAATTCCGGGGTTTTGACGGGGGCGGGTTGGGGGGCTGTGTAACTCCTGGTTCGCCCCTTGTTGTTGTTGTTGTTGTTGTTGTTGTTGTTGTTGTTGTTGTTGTTGTTGGGGGGTGTGGGTTTTGGTAGTTGTATGCGCATTCATTTATGATGTCGACGCATAGTCACCTTTCCGCCCTTACGGCGGCGCCTGCACTGACGCAGCTAATCGCTAGTTGAATTAGTGGGAACTCTGGATCGCATCGCGGGGCAAGCCCGCTTCCACGCCAAGCCTATAAAGTGGCCAATCGTGGGAGTGGGCTTTACCCTCGATGGCGTCGGGGCAAGCAACACAGTTCCAATTAACAAACCATAAATCTCTGCTCTTGATCTGCTGTTGATTTTGCTTCTAAGCGCGCGATAGTTCAGGCGCCGCCAATTGCGACTTCAGGAGGCCGAGTGGAGTTCTTGCGTAGTGGGGCGACGGCCATGGATGGCCGTCGAGCGCTGGGGCCC
>NZ_JAMYBV010000033.1:0-38265 GCF_024126635.1 Pseudomonas sp. VA159-2
TGCCGGTGTTCGCCGGCAAAGCCGGCTCCTACGCCGATTACGGCCTGCAACACCCGTAGGAGCCAGCCTTGCTGGCGAAACAGGCGCCGCGGGGGATGGCGCCGGCCATGCCGGTGTTCGCCGGCAAAGCCGGCTCCTACGCCGATTACGGCCTGCAACACCCGTAGGAGCCAGCCTTGCTGGCGAACCAGGCGCCGCGGGGGATGGCGCCGGCTATGTCGGTGTTCGCCGGCAAGCCGGCTCCTACGCCGATTACGGCCTGCAACACCCGTAGGAGCCAGCCTTGCTGGCGAAACAGGCGCCGCAGGGGATGGCACCGGCCATGCCGGTGTTCGCCGGCAAGCCGGCTCCTACACGCCCAGGGGTTGAAACTGGCTCAAGTCTCTGATCAAAAAGAAATTTCCCTGACGCATGGAAACTTTTTTTACCGTCTCGTAAAGAAAACGTTACGGATATGGCCGTTTTCCAAGGTCTCTCCATTTCGCGTAACAAAAACTTGCCGAATATCTCGCCCCAGAGCCTGTGCGCTACCCGCAGCCCCCTTCCCAAACCCCCATCCAACCGTTGAGATAGCGCCATTGCGTGTACAAAGCCAGGCAGGATCGCCAGGCACCAAGAACAACAAACAAATGGAGGCGTCATGCGCGCCGATCACTTCGCCTTTTCAGGCCCTCTCCCCGGGACCGCTGCGTTTTTTCCACAGGAAACGATGCAACGCGTTGACGCCTGCGCGTTTGCAGGGGTATACAATGCGCCGCGTTTTACCTGTGACTCCCTTGCGTACCGCGCACGCTTGCTGACACCCGGTTGATCCGCCCCTGGCCGCCAAGGCCCTGTGCGACGTCCCGTCACAAGTACCAAGGTAACCACCTTGCCCATTCCGCTGCGCCACGAGCGCGGTGGGTCCGATTCCGTCACAGATAAAAACAAGCAGGTGACTTCGTTCATGAGTGGACATAATTCACAGTCTGGTGAACTCAAGCGTGGCTTGAAGAACCGTCATATCCAGCTGATCGCCCTGGGCGGCGCCATCGGCACTGGGTTGTTCCTGGGCTCCGCCGGCGTGATGAAATCCGCCGGGCCTTCCATGATCCTCGGCTATGCCATCTGCGGCTTCATTGCCTTCATGATCATGCGCCAGCTCGGCGAAATGATCGTCGAGGAGCCGGTGGCCGGCTCCTTCAGCCATTTCGCCCACAAGTACTGGGGCGGCTTCGCCGGCTTCCTGTCGGGCTGGAACTGCTGGGTGCTGTACATCCTGGTGGGCATGTCGGAACTGTCGGCGGTGGGCAAGTACGTGCACTACTGGTGGCCGGAAATCCCGACCTGGGTCACCGCGGCGGCGTTCTTCCTGCTGATCAACGCCATCAACCTGATGAACGTGAAGTTCTTCGGCGAGGCCGAGTTCTGGTTCGCCATCATCAAGGTGGTGGCCATCCTCAGCATGATCGGCCTGGGGGCCTACCTGCTGACCAGCGGCAGCGGCGGTCCGGACGCGACCGTGGCCAACCTGTGGTCGCATGGCGGCTTCTTCCCCAACGGCATCAGCGGCCTGGTGATGGCCTTGGCGTTCATCATGTTCTCCTTCGGCGGCCTGGAAATGCTCGGGTTCACCGCTGCTGAGGCCGACAAGCCGAAGACCGTGATCCCCAAGGCGATCAACCAGGTCATCTACCGCATCCTGATCTTCTATGTCGGCGCTCTGGTGGTGCTGTTGTCGCTGACCCCGTGGGATACCCTGGTGGCGAGCATCGACGCCTCCGGTGGCAGCTATGGCAGCAGCCCGTTCGTCCAGGTGTTCTCGCTGCTGGGCAGCGATGTCGCTGCGCACCTGCTGAACTTCGTGGTGCTGACCGCGGCGCTGTCGGTCTACAACAGCGGCACCTACTGCAACGCCCGCATGCTGCTGGGCATGGCCGAGCAGGGGGATGCCCCGGCGGCCCTGGCCAAGGTCGATCGTCGCGGCGTGCCGGTGCGCTCGATCCTGGTGTCGGCGGCGGTGACCCTGATCGCGGTGCTGCTCAACTACCTGATGCCGCAGAACGCCCTGGAGCTGCTGATGTCGCTGGTGGTGGCGACCCTGGTGATCAACTGGGCGATGATCAGCTACTCGCACCTGAAGTTCCGTCAACACCTGGACCGTACTGCCCAGAAACCGTTGTTCAAGGCGCTGTGGTACCCCTACGGCAACTATCTGGTCCTGGCATTCGTGGTGCTGATCCTGGGCATCATGCTGCAGATCCCGGGCATTCAGGTGTCGGTTTACGCGATGCCGGTCTGGCTGGTGGTGATGTACCTGGCCTACCAGCTCAAGAGCAAGCGCGGGCCGCAGGCCAATGGCGCGGTCGGCAGCATTGCCAAGTAAGCGATAGCTGAATGAAAAGCCCGATGCCAGGTGACTGGCATCGGGCTTTTTATTGCACCGTGGTCCAACGCTGGCGTGTTCAGATCTGTTCGAGCAGCCAGCCTCGAAACGCCCTTAGCGAGGGTAGCGCCTCGTTGCGTGGAGGGTAGATCAGGTAATAGCTGCGCTGGCTGGCAAAGGGTGCTCCGGGGCTGAACAGTTCGCCATTGGCCAGCTCCTCCGCCACCAGGATGCGCGGTACCAGGCCGATGCCGATGCCGGCGCGCACGGCCTGGATCAGGTGCGAGGTCAGTTCGAAGCTCGGCCCCAGGCGCATGGCGCGGTGGGGCAGGGCGTGGTGGGAGAACCACTCGCCCCAGGCGTGGGGGTTGTTGGCGACGTTGAGCAGGACCTCTGCGCTGATCCGCGTCGGGCTCCATTGGCCATCGTCACGGCCCTGTGGCGGCAGGATCACCACCAGCTCCTCGGCATGCAGGCGATGGCAGACCAGCCCAGGCAGGTCATGGCTGGCCACGCCGATGGCAGCGTCGATCTCGCTGGTGTCGAAGTTGATCGCTTCGATGCGTGAATGGATATGCACCAGCATGCCGGGATGCGCGCCGTAGAAGGCATGCAGGCGCGGCAGCAGCCACTTCGAGCCGAAGGTCGGCAGCGTCGCCAGGCGCAGGGTGCCGACCCCGGACTGATAGGCCAGGGCCTGCAGGGTGGCGCTGCGAATGCGCCCCAGGGCTTCGCTGAGTTCGCGCTGGTACAGGCGCCCGACATCGGTCAGTTGCACCTGGCGGCCCTCGCGGCGGAACAGCGTCAGCCCGAGCTGCTGCTCCAGCGCCTGCACCTGGCGGCTCACCGCGCTCTGGGTCAGCGACAGCTCGGCGGCGGCGCGGGTGTAGCTTTCATGCCGGGCGGCGGCCTCGAAGGCCAGCAGCAGTGACATCGAAGGGGTGAGGTGGCGGTAATTCATTCATAAAGCTCATCGATAGCGGCAGGAATATCCGTTTGCCCCTGGCGCGAAACTACAGGAACATGGGCGCATTCGTCATGCGGTATAGATCATTCATGCCGTAGATGCAGGAAACGCAACACCTCGTGAATTAGCCAATATCGAATAGAGGCCATCCTTCGATGATCGCCCAGCTGCCGCCTCGCGCGCCTGCCGCCCAGTACCCCGAATTCCTCGAAGCCCTGAAGCTCAGCGGCTTTCGTGGCCAGATCAGCGCCGACTACGGCACCCGCACGGTGCTGGCCACCGACAACTCGATCTACCAGCGCCTGCCCCAGGCAGCGGTGTTCCCGCTGGATGCCGAGGATGTGGCGCGGGTCGCCACGCTGATGGCCGAGGCGCGCTTTCGTGACATCAAGCTCACGCCGCGCGGCGGCGGCACCGGCACCAACGGCCAGTCGCTGACCGACGGCATTGTCGTCGACCTGTCGCGGCACATGAACAACATCCTCGAAATCAACCTCGAGCAGCGCTGGGTACGGGTCCAGGCCGGGGTGGTCAAGGACCAGCTCAACGCCGCGCTCAAGCCCCACGGGCTGTTCTTCGCCCCTGAACTGTCCACCTCCAACCGCGCAACCGTGGGCGGCATGATCAACACCGACGCCAGCGGCCAGGGCAGTTGCACCTACGGCAAGACCCGCGACCACGTGCTCGAGCTGCACAGCGTGCTGCTCGGTGGCGAGCGCCTGCACAGCCTGGCGCTCGACGACGCGGCGCTGGAGCAGGCCTGTGCCGCGCCGGGCCGGGTCGGTGCGGTGTACCGCATGGCCCGCGAGATCCAGCAGACCCAGGGCGAGCTGATCGAAAGCACCTTCCCCAAGCTCAACCGCTGCCTGACCGGCTATGACCTGGCGCACCTGCGCGACGAGCAGGGCCGTTTCAACCTCAACAGCGTGCTGTGTGGCGCCGAGGGCTCGCTGGGGTACCTGGTCGAGGCCAAGCTCAATGTGCTGCCGATCCCCAAGTATGCGGTGCTGGTCAATGTGCGCTACACCAGCTTCATGGATGCCCTGCGCGATGCCAATGCGCTGATGGCGCTCAAGCCGCTGTCGATCGAGACGGTGGATTCCAAGGTGCTGATGCTGGCGATGCAGGACATTGTCTGGCACAGCGTCGCCGAATACTTCCCCGCCGACCCCGGGCGGCCGACCCTGGGCATCAACCTGGTGGAGTTCTGCGGCGACGAGCCGGCCGAGGTCAACGCCCGGGTACAGGCCTTCATCGATCACCTGCAGCGCGACACCAGCGTCGAGCGCCTGGGCCATACCCTGGCCGAAGGTGCCGAGGCCGTGACCCGCGTCTACACCATGCGCAAGCGCTCGGTGGGGCTGCTGGGCAACGTCGAGGGCGAGGTGCGGCCGCAACCCTTCGTCGAGGACACGGCGGTGCCGCCAGAGCAACTGGCCGACTACATCGCCGATTTCCGTGCCTTGCTCGATGGTTACGGCCTGGCCTACGGCATGTTCGGCCATGTCGATGCCGGCGTGTTGCACGTGCGCCCGGCCCTGGACATGAAGGACCCGGCCCAGGCGGCGCTGGTCAAGCCGATCTCCGATGCCGTGGCGGCGTTGACCAAGCGCTACGGCGGCCTGCTGTGGGGTGAGCACGGCAAGGGGCTGCGCTCGGAATACGTGCCGGAATACTTCGGCGCGCTGTACCCGGCGTTGCAGCGCCTGAAGGGCGCCTTCGACCCGCACAACCAGCTCAACCCCGGCAAGATCTGCACCCCACCGGACAGTGCCGAAGGCCTGACGCCGGTGGACGGCGTGACCTTGCGCGGCGACCTCGACCGCACCATCGACGAGCGGGTGTGGCAGGACTTCGCCAGCGCCGTGTACTGCAATGGCAATGGCGCCTGCTACAACTACGACCCCAACGATGCCATGTGCCCATCGTGGAAGGCGACCCGCGAACGCCAGCACTCGCCCAAGGGCCGTGCCTCGCTGATTCGTGAATGGCTGCGCCTGCAGGGCGAGGCCAATATCGACGTGCTCGCCGCTGCCCAGCGCCAGGTGTCCTGGCTCAAGGGGCTGCCTGCCAGGCTGCGCAACAGCCGGGCGCAACAGCGAGGGCAGGCGGACTTCTCCCATGAGGTGTACGACGCCATGGCCGGCTGCCTGGCGTGCAAGTCGTGCGCGGGGCAGTGCCCGATCAAGGTCAATGTGCCGGATTTCCGTTCGCGTTTCCTCGAGCTGTACCATGGCCGTTACCAGCGCCCGCTGCGCGACTACCTGATCGGCTCGCTGGAATTCAGCATCCCTTACCTGGCCCATGCACCGGGGCTGTACAACGCGGTGATGGGCTCGAAGTGGGTGAGTCGCTTGCTGGCTGAGCGGGTCGGCATGGTCGACAGCCCGCTGATCAGCCGCTTCAACTTCCAGTCCACCCTGACCCGTTGCCGGGTCCAGGTGGCCAGCGTGCCGGCCCTGCGCGAGCTGACCCCGGCGCAGCGCGAACGCAGCATCGTGCTGGTGCAGGACGCCTTCACCCGGTACTTCGAGACGCCACTGCTGGCCGCGTTCATCGAGCTGGCCCATCGCCTGGGGCACAAGGTCTTCCTTGCCCCGTACAGCGCCAATGGCAAGCCGCTGCATGTACAGGGGTTCCTTGGCGCCTTCGCCAAGGCGGCGATCCGCAACGCGACCCAACTCAAGGCCCTGGCCGATTGCGGCGTGCCGCTGGTGGGGCTGGACCCGGCGATGACCCTGGTCTATCGCCAGGAGTACCAGAAGGTCGAGGGGCTGGACGCTTGCCCGCAGGTGCTGCTGCCCCAGGAGTGGCTGATGGAGGTGCTGCCCGAGCAGGCCGCAGTCAACGCCGGCCCGTTCCGCCTGATGGCCCACTGCACCGAGAAGACCAATGTGCCAGCGAGTACCCGGCAGTGGGAGCAGGTGTTCGCGCGCCTGGGCCTGAAGCTGGTCACCGAGGCTACCGGTTGCTGCGGCATGTCCGGCACCTATGGGCACGAGGCGCGCAACCAGGCCACTTCGAAGACCATCTTCGAGCAGTCCTGGGCAAGCAAGCTGGACAACCACGGGGAGGCGCTGGCGACCGGATATTCGTGCCGTAGCCAGGTCAAGCGCATGACCGAAAAGCAGTTGCGCCATCCGCTGGAGGTGGTGCTGCAATACGCGCAGCGTTGAAGGCGGGTTCGCCGGCAAGCCGGCTCCTACGTAGGAGCCGGCTTGCCGGCGAATGGGTTCAGGCCCGACGCAAGCCTTGCGCTTGGCGGCACAGGTACAGACAGGGTATTAGCCCGCATCCCGCTGCCGCCGCTGCGAACAGGAATATTGGCCGGCAGGGACGTCAGTGGCGGTACTCCTGCAAATAGGTGACCCAGAAGTCTGCATCGGTGTAGTTGAGCGTCAATTGCGGCAGTACCACGCCTGCGCACGAGCGGCAGGTGTCCATGCGGGTAAACACATGAACGGAATCAAGACTGTTGCTCGGGTGCTGTTCCTTGAGAATGGTCGCGATCAATCGTTCGGAGTCCAGGTAGCGGTCGAACGGGCGGATCGACACCCTGCCTGCGTGTCTGACGACCGGTAGGCTGGTGATGCTTGGGTCCGGCGCTCGGCCACTCATCAAGGCCCTGGCATCGACATAGGTGGTGTCGCCTATCTGCTGGGTGGGTTGTCCCGGTCGATAGGGTTTGAGGTGCAGGTTCTTTGCTCGTTCTCCGCCGGCCAGAGCGTAGTAGACGAATTTGCGTCCATCCTTGGTGAGCACCGAGGCAAAGGCTAGGTTGCTGTTGTTCATCTGCGCCGCGATCATCCCGGCGACCTCCGGCTGGTCGATGTTGGTGGTGCTCAGCGCCACCCAGCTGGCTTGCTTGCCTTGTATGGGGAGCAGTTCGGTCAGGATCTCGACAATGGAGCGCTTGTCGCCAAGGTGGCGCTGGCCGATGCGTTTCCAGTCGCGGATCAGGCCTCTGGTTTCCGCTACCAGGCTGGTCTGCGGACGCTCTCCCGAGAGGATGTTCTCGGCATAATGCAGCATTTCATTGCGTTCATTATTGTCGACACACCATTGTGCATAGGTTGCGTAGTCCTTGTTGGCGGGGGTGCTCGCAAGCCAGGCCTGCAGTCCAGGTTCGCGTTTTTCCACGAGGGTGGCATAGAGCAGTTTGGCGATGTTGTCCCGGTCGATGGCAGCGTAGGGCCGCTCAGCCACGAAGCGGTATTGGTTGGAAAGGCGCAGGTATTCATCGATTTCACCCGCATCGCTCACCGGGGTAAAGGCCAGCTCGCCCGGGCCTTGTCGGGTCTTGTAGAAATGTCCGTTGTCGACCTCTACATAGATCTGGGATTGCCCGTTCCATTCCATCTTGATTGCGCGCAGCACGCGCTTGTCCGCCACTTCCTCGCTGACCTGCTGCAACTCTACGACCGGTACCTCGGGGTTGAGGGTCTTGGCTCGTGTGCCGCTGGTGTCAGGCAGTAAGCCGAAGTGTCGCTTGTTGGACATGCGCCCGCTGATCTGCGATTGATAGGTGGGGTCATCGGGCAGGCCCAGGCGGGTGCGCTCGTCCGTGCTCAGTGCCAGCAGTTGCTTGTCCTGGGTGAACTTGACCGGGCGTGTCCCTTTTATTGGCGCATGGTCCCATTTGCAGAATTTACCTTCGTGCACCAGTAGGTCGAACGAGCGGGCGGGTGCCTGCTCGCTGGCGACGGCGCTGCGCCGCTCCAGGTGAAATTCTCGTGCCTCGAAGGCTTGGCTGATTTCCTGGCCACGCGTGAGTGGGTTGGACTGTATGCGTTCGGCCGGCAGTTTGACCAGCTTGGTGAATGGGGTGCAACTGGACTCTTCCAGGCCACGCTTCAGACGGCAGAGCACTTCCTCGGGGGTGATCTCGTCCAGCTGGCTGACAGGCGTTTTTGCCGGCTCGGTCAGCGAGGGCTCGCGCGCGTTGGTATCGAGGTGGTAATCATGCTCGTCGACACGGATGTCGTAATGCCCGTCGCCCTTGGCGCGGACCCGCAAATTGCAGGCATCGTCGATGGCCAGGGCCAGCACCTCATCCTTGCCGACGATGCCGGCGACTCGGGAAGGGTAATGCCCAGGCCTGATCGATCCCAGGCTTTTCAGGGGGGTGAGCTTGGGCTCCTGCGGTGTTCCCTCGCTGATGAGTCGCGGTCCATAGGGCAGGTTGTCGTGCGGGTCGAGCAGTTTGAAGCTGGATGCATCGGCGGTCCCCAGATTGCGTACCAATGTGTTTTCGCTATTGCCAACCCGTGCCAGTTCGCCCTGCTCGAAAGCATGCCCCGACGCGCTCAACGCTTCCTGGGTAATGGCGTAGGTGCCTTCTTCGGTCATGTGCAGCAGTTGTGGGGCGCCGCGCAGGTCATGCAGCCAGTGCAGCGCAGGTTGTGCCAGTTTTTCCCAGGACTTCATCCAGAGCCAGCGGATACCGCGGCCCATGTCGCGGTAGAGGAGAATCGGGCTTTGTTGTGCCAAATGGCTGAGCAGTTCGTTGACGGCGCTGCTCATGACTTCGCAAGCCGCCCGCAGGGTAAGGTTGGCGGCATCGCGAATCAGCGTCAGGCTCGACGCGATGAACTTGCCTGCGGGTATCAGGACGCCGACGGCATCCATCACACAGCCAATGATCACGCCGGTGGAGTGATCGCCCTTGACCAGGTCGGCAATGCAGCCATAGAACGGCAGGAGCGTACGGGCAAGGAAATCTGCACATTGTTTTTCCAGGTCGACGAGCGCTTCCCAGGGGGTGGTGTGGGTGTGATCGGCCTTGAATTGGGCGAGTGTGGAAGCGTAGAGGTGTGCTGTCGCGGTGGTGGCCAATGTTTGGAAGAAATCGGACTCACTGGCCTGCTGGGCGTATACGCGTTCCGTTGCTGCAATCAATTTGCCCTGGCGAGGAGTCTGGAGCTTATCGGCTAAACGCGAAGGCGTGCCATTGAGATAGGCGTCACTGTCCAAGGGTTGCAACGGGGTCGCGCGGGCCTGGCGCTCACGCTCGTTGTTATCCAAGCGCTTGGCCACCGTCTCGACAATATTGCCGCTAAAACCGCTGTTCGGCACAACCTTGTAATTGAACTGTTGGCTGCAAGGGCGAAGTGCACCGGCGCCGGGAGTGAGCTCAAAGAAATACTCGGTGCTGGCTTTGTGAGAGTCGAAGTCGTCTCGGTGGTCGCCAGGCTGGCACCGAATGAATAGGCCCTGAGTGCCTGTCTGCTTCTTGCTGTGAGGCAGTCCTTCAAACGTTACCAGGCTCACTTCGCAGGTAGAGGTGTAGAGCTTATTGCGCAAGGCTTGCGGCAGCTCCAGGAACAAGCGCTTGATCAGCCGTGCGTGGGCGGCCTGCCACAGGTTCTTGAACGTTTCGAAGGCCTGGTCATACAGCTGAGGCACGGTGCTTTTGCCCTTGCGATAAATATCCCCTGTCATCATCAGTTGCGTGAGATTTTCGATGACAGGTTTCTGGCTTGGCGCGCCAACGTCACTCGTGAACCCAGGTGTGGCGGTGGTGTGATGCCAGACGTAGCTGCTCGCCTTGGCAAGGCCGAGGCCGCTCAGGTGGCCCCAGGTCCGTGGGTCGTCAATGGACTTGTCCCAGTATTGCGTGTCGACGCCCGTTTCGGCCAATTGCTGCTCCGCCAAGGTCTTTCGGTCCGGAGGCGTCATGGCGATTTGCTGTGCATCTTGCGCAAATGCCTTCTGCTCGGTAGTGACAAATTGCACGGCCCTGTTCATCTGCTGCTGGGTGGCTTGTCTGATGTCGTTGCTTGTGAAGTCTGGCAGGGCACCATGGGCTTTGGCATAGCGCAAGGCTGGCAAGATCAGGGTGCGGCTCCATTGACGCTGTAACTGTTCCTCGTCGACGCTGCTCAAATCACTCGCCAGGGTGATGACCTTGTCATAGGTTGCCCTGCTGCAGGCACCGGGCAAGATCGCTTCAAGCAACCTAGCGCCGTGCATCAGGGCGAGGCTTTGCAGGGAGCGGCCATAGTAGAGCCAGTCGGGGGTGTCGTTGATCAGCAGTTCAGGGGCGAGCTCCCTGAGCAGCAAGTATTCGAGCAGGCTCAGTGCCGCTGGGGATATACCGGGGTTTCGAGCTCTAATGTTGTCGTTTAGTTTTGCACGCAGTACCCGATGGTTGTGCTCGGTTACCCAGTGATCGTGGAAGTCGTCGGCCACCGATCGATCTGTCGGTGTTCGAGGCCCCAGGAAGTGATCGACGATTGCCCTGCTCGCCAGTGCCTGTGTCGCACGCGGCGCTGGGCACTCAGCGGCAGAGGCGCCATACCAGCCTGCCTGGGCGAGCAGAGGCCGGAAAACATCGGCGAACTGTGATGATCGCATCATCCATTGCCAGGTTTGCCAAGCTGGCATTAGCAAGTGGCGTTTGCCCTGCTTGAGCTCGCAGAGCAGTTCGCCGCCCGCGTTCGTTAACAAGTCATCGATGAGCGAATGTGTGCACCAGTCGCTGAAGGCGGGCAGCGTTTCAACCAGGGCGTGGCTGTCAGGCAAGGGGTCGAGCGGGGAAGGCCCTGGCGCTGACGGCATTGCTGGCAATAGCAGCGAGGCTAGGCGCAGGCAATCTGTCGCACTCAATGCCGGGTGCTCCTGCTTGAGTTTGTTCGCAAAGGAAAAGGCCTGCATGCCCTGGGTGCGTTGGGCAATGTCGAGGGTCAGCGGCACCCAGGCTTCTGTACTGGCGTCCAGTGCGTGCAATACCACTTTCCTGAGCAGTTGGACGCCCATGTCTTGAATCTGGGCGTTGTTCCATTCGACCGCTGGGCGGTCATCGCGAGAAGGCTCGCTATCAGTCCAGCTCGCAATTTGCGATGCAATAGGAAGCACTCTGACACGAAGTTTCATCATCGGTTGGGTCAGCTGCAGATTTCGCGAGAGTATCAGTGCCTTGTCTTCATAGCCGGTGTGGGTGGGCAGCTCCTTCTTGAGGGTACTGGCCAAAGCGGTCAAGGCCGTTTGGCCAGAATCCGGCTCCCAGCCGGTCAGGCCTTTGAGCAGGTTTTCCGCTGGACACTGCGCAAGCCAGTCGCTGGCGGTGTCTCGGCGTTCACCCCGTTTGAACTGCAACATCCATATTTGCAAGGCACCGGGTACTCCGGCCAACAGGCTGCCCAGTTCGGAAAACTCATCCTGGCCAAGTCGTGCGACCTCGGCACTCAGGGGTTTTTCGCCAAACAGCAATGCTTCAAGCTGCTTTTGCGCCTTTGGCGTCTTGAGCGAGGTTTCATTGATCCAGGCGATATGCGCAAAAAAGTGGTGGATCTGGCGAGGTGTCAGGGTGTCCGGCTTGACGTTCAGCACCGCGGCTACCAGTGCGTAGGTCTTCGTGTCGCCGTACAGGTCCATCAGGTCGACGAAAGTGAAGCGCGGGTCTTCGGGGAAACCCAGGTTGCCGTCCAGCAGGTACTTGAGGGTCAGGTGAACGGCCCTGATAGGGGCGTGGGCTTCAATCGGGGCGCTCGGCGGGATGTCCAGGTCGTTGGCGACAAGCGCGCGGGGCGTTGTCAGGATGTTGTTGTCCTGGTCCTCATCCATCGAGGGCCTGGTCGTCACGTGGGCGTGGATTCTTTCCAGCAATTGTGAGGCAGTGAGCTGTTCACTGTGGGCACTGTGGCCAGGGGCTGATGGACTTGCGCTAGCTGGTATCTGGTTCGGCGAGGTTGGGGCGCTGACTGGGACCGCAAGGTGCTGAACGTCGCTTAGGGGGGGAGTGGGCGTGCGAGAATCAAAAGACATGTGGCCTCCTATAGGGAGGTGTCAGTCTGCTGATTCGAGTTACGGTCGGGCGATACTCGGTTATTGCACCATGAGGGCTCTTGACGGTGTGAAAACGCGATGGCAGGCATGTGTCACCGGTCAGCCGTTTTCACACAGCCGGATGGGGTGCGCGGTTATTCCGGGTCGGCGCTGGATTGATCGTCAGCGTCCTGCTCGACGGCGGATGCCGGTTCGGCGTGGGCGGCAACGGATTGCTCTTCGGGGTTCAGGCTTGGGAAGGGAAGATTCGGGATTTCATGCATCTCGTCGTTCCTCGCAAGTGTGAGTGAAAAGGCGGCGCCTTGGCGCGTGTGAGGCTTCGAAAAGCTGGGGCAGGATACAGCAGTCTGGATGACGGTTTGGGATTTTTCCGCCGCGCTTATCGGTTTTTCCGGGCGAATATCGGCAGGGAACAGTTCAAATGAATTTTTCAGGAAGGGCGTACCCCGCGATTGCATGATCGCGAGGCGCGCCCCTTGTCGGCTCAGGCTTCAGCGGCAGACGTCGGCGATGGCCGCAGCCAATTGCTCCAGGCGCTGGGCATCGGCCCCGGCGATGTTCGCCCGGCCAGTGCCCACCATGTACACGCTGTGCCGCTCACGCAATTGGCGCACCTGCTCCGGGTTCAGCCCGGTGTAGGAGAACATCCCGCGTTGCGCGCCGATGTGCGCGAAGCGCTCGGCCAGGCCATGTGGCGCCAGGGCCTCGACCAGCCCCAGGCGCAGTTCGGCGATGCGCTGGCGCATGGCGTCGACCTCTTCGACCCACAGCGCCTTGAGCGCTGGATCGCCGAGGATCTCGGCGACCACCGCAGCGCCGTGGTCTGGCGGCGTCGACCACAGGTTGCGGGCGAGCAGGGCCAGTTGGCTGCGCACGTCCTGCAGTTTTTCGCCGTCGTGGCTGCACACCAGCAGGGCGCCGGTGCGGTCGCGGTACAGGCCGAAGTTCTTCGAGCACGAGCTGGTGATCAGCAGCTCCGGCAGTTCGGCGGCGAACAGCCGCACCGCCCAGGCGTCTTGCTCCAGGCCATCGCCGAAGCCCTGGTAGGCGAAGTCGATCAAGGGCAGCAGGTTGCGCCGCTTGACGATCTCCAGCACCGCGCGCCAGTGCTCCTGGCCGAGGTCGAAGCCAGTGGGGTTGTGGCAGCAGGCGTGCAGCAGCACCACGTCGCCTTGCGGCGCCTGCTCCAGGGCGGCGAGCATGCCGCTGACATCCAAGCGGTTGTCGGCGCCCACATAGGGGTAGTGCGACACCTGCAAGCCGGCACCGGCAAAGATCGTCTCGTGGATCGGCCAGGTCGGGTCGCTCAGCCACAGGCCGCGACCCGGCAGGCAGTTGGCGATGAACTCCGCCGCCAGGCGCAGGGCGCCGGTACCGCCCGGGGTCTGGGTGGCGCCGGCGCGCTGGGCGGCGAGCAGCGGCGAAGCGCTGCCCAGCACCAGTTCGCTGACCAGCCTGGCGAAGGCTGCGTCACCGTGGCCACCGACGTAGCTCTTGCTGGCCTGGCGCTCGACCAGGCGTTGCTCGGCCTGCTTGACCGCCGCGGGAATCGGCGTCAGGCCCTGGGCGTCCTTGAACACGCCGACACCCAGGTCGAACTTGGCTGGGTTGGCGTCGCGGGCGTAGGCCTCCATCAGGCCGAGGATCGGGTCGCCGGGGACCCGGCCGATGGCCGCGAAGTGCATCACTTGCGCCCTTCGGCGGTCTTGGCGACCTCGTCGGTGCGTGCGCACATGATGAAGTCGTTGCGGTGCAGGCCCTTGATCGAGTGGCTCCACCAGGTCACGGTGACCTTGCCCCACTCGGTCAGCAGGCCCGGGTGGTGGCCTTCGGCTTCGGCGATCTCGCCGATGGCGTTGGTGAAGGCAAGGGCGTGCTTGAAGTTCTTGAACAGGAACACACGCTCGAGTTCCATGTGGCCGTCGCGCACTTCGATGTTCCAGTCCGGGATCTCGCGGATCAGTACCGCCAGTTCCTCGTCGGTGACTTTTGGCGCATCGGCGCGGCAGGCTTCGCAGTGGGCTTGGTTCAAGGCATTCATGGGTGTTTTCCGCTTTGAGTTGTTATCGACAGGACGGCTCAGGCAGCCGCCTTGGGTGGAAATTTCGGTGCGTGCAGGCCCAGTTGCATGGCCTGGTGGACCATGCCCATGATGTCTTCGTGGGCCAGGTCGAACAGGCGCTTCATGTTCGGCAGGACGAAGTACAGGGGCTGCAGGATATCGATGCGATACGGCGTACGCATGGCTTCGATCGGGTCGAAGGCCTGGTGCTCGGGCTCGCCGGAAAGACTGTAGACGGTCTCCTTGGGCGAGGAGAGGATGCCGCCGCCGTAGATCTTGCGGCCCTGGGCGGTTTCCATCAGGCCGAACTCGATGGTCATCCAGTACAGGCGCGCCAGGTACACGCGCTGTTCCTTGGTCGCGGCCAGGCCGAGCTTGCCGTAGGTATGGGTGAATTCGGCGAACCACGGGTTGGTCAGCAGCGGGCAGTGACCGAAGATCTCGTGAAAGATGTCGGGCTCTTGCAGGTAGTCCAGCTCTTGCGGGGTGCGGATGAAGGTGGCGACCGGGAAGCGCTTGCTGGCCAGCAGTTCGAAGAAGGTCTGGAAGGGGATCAATGCCGGTACCCGGGCGACTTGCCAGCCGGTGGTGGCGCCCAGCACCTTGTTGATCTCGCCCAGTTGCGGAATGCGGTCATGGGGCAGCTTGAGCTGCTCGATGCCGTCCAGGTACTCCTGACAGGCCCGGCCTTCGATGACTTTCAGCTGGCGGGTGATCAGGGTGTTCCACACCGCATGCTCTTGCTGCGGGTAGTCGATGAAGCCGTGCGCATCGGGCTCACGGGCCACGTATTGCGTCTGTTTCATGTGGCTCTCCTGGGAGGACATTCTTGTTATGTTCAGGGCGTGCCCTTAGTGATAACCCCGTCCTTGGCGCTTTGCACGGGTGTTTGCCTACCATAGGGACATCCGTTTGCAGGGTTTTTGTAACGATAATTTTACAAAAGTACGCTGATCCCGGAAAATGGCGCTCATCCGGCTGGCCTTCAAGGCGATTTTGTCAGCTTATCTTTACGACTTTTCCGCGGGCCGAACAGATTCCTGCCCGCTTCGAGAGCTCCTCATGCGTATCAAAGTGCATTGCCAGAACCGCATCGGCATCCTGCGCGACATCCTCAACCTGCTGGTGGAGTACGGCATCAACGTGCTGCGTGGCGAGGTTGGTGGCGACCATGGCAACGCCATCTACCTGCACTGCCCGAACCTGATCAACCTGCAGTTCCAGGCGCTGCGGCCCAAGTTCGAGGCCATCGCCGGGGTGTTTGGGGTCAAGCGTGTCGGGCTGATGCCCAGCGAGCGCCGGCACATGGAACTCAATGCGTTGCTTGGGGCGCTGGATTTCCCGGTGCTGTCGATCGACATGGGCGGCAGCATCGTCGCCGGCAACCGCGGCGCGGCCCAGTTGCTTGGGGTGCGGGTCGACGAAGTGCCGGGGATCCCGCTGTCGCGCTATGTCGAGGACTTCGACCTGCCGGAGCTGGTACGCGCCAATAAATCGCGGATCAACGGCCTGCGCATCAAGGTCAAGGGCGATGTGTTCCTGGCCGATATCGCGCCACTGCAATCGGAGCACGACGAGAGCGAGGCCCTGGCTGGTGCGGTGTTGACCCTGCACCGTGCCGACCGTATCGGTGAGCGGATCTACAACGTGCGCAAGCAGGAGTTGCGTGGCTTCGACAGCATCTTCCAGAGCTCAAGGGTCATGGCCGCGGTGGTCCGCGAGGCGCGGCGCATGGCGCCACTGGATGCGCCACTGCTGATCGAGGGCGAGACCGGCACTGGCAAGGAGTTGCTCGCGCGTGCCTGCCACCTGGCCAGTCCGCGCGGCCAGGCGCCGTTGATGGCGCTCAATTGCGCCGGCCTACCCGAATCTATGGCCGAGACCGAACTGTTCGGCTATGGGCCGGGGGCGTTCGAGGGGGCGCGGGCCGAGGGCAAGCTCGGCTTGCTGGAACTGACGGCCGGCGGCACGTTGTTCCTCGATGGGGTAGGGGAGATGAGCCCGCGCTTGCAGGTCAAGTTGTTGCGCTTCCTGCAGGACGGTTGCTTCCGTCGGGTTGGCAGCGACGAAGAGGTGTACCTGGATGTGCGGGTAATTTGCGCGACCCAGGTCGACTTGTCCGAGTTGTGCGCGCGCGGCGAGTTCCGCCAGGACCTGTATCACCGGCTCAACGTGCTGTCGCTGCACATTCCGTCACTGCGCGAATGCATGGATGGCCTGGAGGGGCTGGTGCAGCACTTCCTCGACCAGGCCAGCCGGCAGATCGGTTGCCCGATGCCGCGTCTGGCCGCCGCGGCGATGGACAAGTTGGGCCAGTACCATTGGCCGGGCAATGTACGGCAACTGGAAAACGTATTGTTCCAGGCGGTGTCGTTATGTGAAGGCGGTGTTGTAAAGAGCGAACATATTCGTTTGCCGGATTATGGCGTGCGCCAGCCGTTGGGCGATTTTTCACTGGACGGTGATCTTTCGCAAATTGTCGGGCGTTTTGAGCGCGCGGTATTGGAAAGTTTGCTGAGCGAATATCCAAGTAGTCGCGCGTTAGGTAAACGCCTGGGGGTGTCGCACACGACGATCGCCAACAAGTTGCGTGAGTATGCGCTGGGCAAATCGGCGGAGTGAATCTATTCGGCAGGTATCGCCTGCCCTGTAGGCGCGGCCTCGTGTCGCGAAAGGGCCGCAACGCGGCCCCCTGCGATATCTGTAAGTATCGATATGCTGGGGCCGCTGCGCAGCCCTTTCCGACCCATCCGGCGCCTCGGCAAGGCCGCTCCTGCAGGATCGCGCGTGGCGCGGTCGGGGTGGAGCGGCCTGGCCTTGCGCTGAGTCCGTGGCCTTAGCCGTTGGAGCAGCCGTTGCCCATCACGCGGTATTCGAGAATGTGCTTCTGACCCTTGGAGTCTTCGTAGGTCATGCGTGCCGGTACAACTTCGCAAACATTGGGTACTTCGCTCATGGAAATAACGCGAGCGATGTCCAGGTGCTGCGAATAACTGTACTGTTCAACCGGAATCTGCTCGGCATTGTTTGCCTCGCCGGCAAGTGCCGCGCCGCAAAGACTGCCAAGTACCAATACCAGTAAAGCTTTCATTTTCAATTTACCTATCTAAGGTCGTGAGGGGGCACGCGGCGCTGATGGCGCCGCGAGTACAGCAAGTTTCAACTATCAGGATGAAGTACGGATTAACGTTGCCTTCGTGGGGGCTGTTACCAAGTTAATCGCGTTGCCGTTGCTGGCGAGGTGAATTCTAGGAGCCTGGCCCGGGCTGAAACAGAGCGGGTTTTGATAAAGTCTTTTGACAGAATCTGTAACAATCCCTCGGCACTGCGCGGTTTTTTTTGCCTGAAGTGGCTGAATGCCATGGGCTAGAGCGGTTGTGCAAAAACACCGAGTGGCTGGGGTGGCGCGTTACTACCAACGTCGAATGGTGTTTGCCGCTCTGGTACAGTTACAAACGGTTCCATACAAAAACAACTATTACACCGAGGTAACACAGATGAGTGCGGCTCCACTGTATCCCGTTCGTCCCGAGGTTGCGGCCAGTACCCTGACCGACGAGGCCACCTACAAGGCCATGTACCAGCAATCGGTGATCAACCCGGACGGCTTCTGGCGCGAGCAGGCCCAGCGTCTGGACTGGATCAAGCCTTTCACCAAGGTCAAGCAGACCTCGTTCGACGACCACCATGTCGATATCAAGTGGTTCGCCGACGGCACTCTGAACGTCTCCTACAACTGCCTGGACCGCCACCTCGAAACGCGCGGCGACCAGTTGGCGATCATCTGGGAGGGCGACGACCCTTCCGAGCACCGCAACATCACCTACCGCGAGCTCCACGAACAGGTCTGCAAGTTCGCCAACGCCCTGCGTGGCCAGGACGTGCACCGCGGCGACGTGGTCACCATCTACATGCCGATGATCCCCGAGGCCGTGGTCGCCATGCTGGCTTGTGCCCGTATCGGCGCGATCCACTCGGTGGTGTTCGGCGGCTTCTCGCCAGAGGCCCTGGCCGGGCGCATCATCGATTGCAAGTCCAAGGTGGTGATCACCGCCGACGAAGGCTTGCGTGGCGGCCGGCGCACCCCGCTCAAGGCCAATGTCGACCTGGCCTTGACCAACCCCGAAACCAACAGCGTGCAGAAGATCATCGTGTGCAAGCGCACCGGTGGCGAGATTGCCTGGCACCAGCACCGCGACATCTGGTTCGAAGACCTGATGAAAGTTGCCTCCAGCCACTGCGCACCCAAGGAGATGGGCGCCGAAGAGGCACTGTTCATTCTTTATACCTCCGGCTCCACCGGCAAGCCGAAGGGCGTGCTGCACACCACCGGCGGTTACCTGGTGTACGCGGCGCTGACCCACGAGCGCGTGTTCGACTACCGCCCGGGCGAAGTGTACTGGTGCACCGCCGACGTGGGCTGGGTTACCGGCCACAGTTATATTGTCTACGGCCCGCTGGCCAACGGTGCTACCACGCTGCTGTTCGAAGGCGTACCGAACTACCCGGACATCACCCGGGTTTCGAAGATCGTCGACAAGCACAAGGTCAATATTCTCTACACGGCGCCAACCGCCATCCGCGCCATGATGGCCGAGGGCGAGGCGGCGGTGGCCGGTGCCGATGGCTCCAGCCTGCGCCTGCTGGGCTCGGTGGGCGAGCCGATCAACCCCGAAGCGTGGAACTGGTACTACAAGACCGTCGGCAAGGAGCGTTGCCCAATCGTCGACACCTGGTGGCAGACCGAGACCGGCGGCATCCTGATCAGCCCGCTGCCGGGCGCCACCGGCCTCAAGCCGGGCTCGGCGACCCGCCCGTTCTTCGGCGTTGTGCCGGCGCTGGTGGACAACCTGGGCAACCTGATCGAGGGTGCCGCCGAAGGCAACCTGGTGATTCTCGATTCCTGGCCGGGCCAGTCGCGTTCGCTGTACGGCGATCACGACCGCTTCGTCGACACCTACTTCAAGACCTTCCGCGGCATGTACTTCACCGGTGATGGCGCTCGTCGCGACGAGGATGGCTACTACTGGATCACCGGCCGGGTGGACGATGTGCTCAACGTGTCCGGCCACCGCATGGGTACCGCCGAGATCGAGAGCGCCATGGTCGCCCATGCGAAGGTCGCCGAGGCCGCAGTGGTGGGCGTGCCGCACGACATCAAAGGGCAGGGTATCTATGTCTACGTCACCCTCAATGCCGGTGAGGAGCCCAGCGAGCAACTGCGCCTGGAGTTGAAGAACTGGGTGCGCAAGGAGATCGGCCCGATCGCCTCGCCGGATGTGATCCAGTGGGCGCCGGGGCTGCCGAAGACTCGCTCGGGCAAGATCATGCGCCGGATCCTGCGCAAGATCGCCACCGGCGAATACGACGCCTTGGGCGATATCTCGACCCTGGCCGACCCTGGCGTGGTGCAGCACCTGATCGATACCCACAAGGCAATGAGCCTGGCGTCGGCCTGAGTACGGTCGCGGAGCAACTGAAACCCCGCCGGGCAGCCGGCGGGGTTTTTGCTTTACTGAAAGGGTGTTACGCCGACATTCATCGGTAACCCTTGTTGTCACCCAATTCGCACAAAATCGGGGCATCCAGAAACATTCATGTGCGAAAAAGCCACGTTTCTGACAGCATTTCTTGCATCCAGGCATGCTGCGCTTGCCGGAATACAAGGGTTTGCGAATAATGGGCCCGCTTATTGCTTTGTGTATGGGTTATTTCTTTTTTGCTCTTGCATAATCTGCAGGAGCTGTCAATATCGCCCGCCGCGGTTCCAGGCGCTTCTGTAACTAGTTGTCGCTTTGAAGAAATATCGACTACCGGGCTGTCGCTAAAATGCCACTCACTCGCTCGTGGTCTGCGACCTTGGTCGAACCCTGCGCGGCTCGCGTTGTAACCATTCGCATATCGGGCAGCCGTTACAACTGCCTTGTATTGCCCCGTACCGATGGAGTTACCTGATGAAGAAGCTCGCACTGCTTGGCGCCCTGGCGCTTTCCGTGTTTTCCCTGGTCTCGCAGGCCGATGAGAAGCCGTTGAAGATCGGTATCGAGGCTGCCTACCCACCCTTCGCCTTCAAGCAGCCCGACGGCAGCCTGGCCGGCTTCGACTACGATATCGGCAACGCCCTGTGCGAGCAGATGAAGGCCAAGTGCACCTGGGTCGAGCAGGAATTCGACGGCCTGATCCCAGCCCTTAAAGTGCGCAAGATCGATGCCATCCTGTCGTCCATGTCGATCACCGACGACCGCAAGAAGTCGGTCGACTTCACCAAGCGCTACTACCTGACCCCGGCTCGGCTGGTGATGAAGGACGGCACCGCCGTCAGCGACAGCCTGGTCGAGCTCAAAGGCAAGAAGATCGGCGTGCAGCGCGGCTCGATCCATGATCGCTTCGCCAAGGAAGTCCTGGCCGCTCAGGGTGCCACTGTCGTGCCTTACGGCACCCAGAACGAAATCTACCTGGACGTCGCCGCTGGTCGCCTGGACGGCACCGTGGCCGATGCCACGCTGCTCGAGGACGGCTTCCTGAAAACCGACGCTGGCAAGGGCTTCGCCTTCGTCGGCCCCGCCTTCACCGACACCAAGTATTTCGGTGATGGCGTCGGCATTGCCGTGCGCAAGGGTGACAAGGCCAATGCCGAGCGCATCAACGCGGCCATCGACGCGATCCGAGCCAACGGCAAGTACAAAGAGATCGAGAAGAAGTACTTCAACTTCGATATCTACGGTCCAGACGCGAAGTAATCCGTCGCGTTTCACCTGTGCAATGGTGCAAACAGCAGAAGCTCTGAGGTTTGCACCATTTTTCATTCCCAAGCCCTGAGGAATCCCAATCATGTTGAAAGGCTATGGGGCAGTCATCCTCGACGGGGCGTGGCTGACGCTACAGCTCGCCCTGTCGTCGATGGCCCTGGCCATCGTCCTCGGCCTGATCGGCGTGGCGCTGCGCTTGTCGCCGGTGCGCTGGCTGGCCTGGCTGGGGGATTTGTACTCCACGGTCATTCGTGGCATCCCCGACCTGGTCCTGATCCTGCTGATCTTCTACGGTGGCCAGGACATCATCAACCGGGTGGCGCCGCTGCTCGGCTATGACGACTACATCGACCTGAACCCGCTGGTGGCCGGCATCGGCACCCTGGGCTTCATCTTTGGCGCGTACCTGTCGGAAACCTTCCGCGGCGCTTTCCTGGGTATTCCCAAGGGCCAGGCAGAGGCCGGTGCCGCCTATGGCATGAGCGGCGTGCAGGTGTTCTTCCGGATCATGGTGCCGCAGATGATTCGCCTGGCGATCCCGGGCTTCACCAACAACTGGCTGGTGCTGACCAAGGCGACCGCGCTGATTTCCGTGGTCGGCCTGCAGGACATGATGTTCAAGGCCAAGCAGGCGGCCGACGCCACCCGCGAACCCTTCACCTTCTTCCTGGCGGTGGCGGCGTTGTACCTGGTGCTGACCAGTGTCTCGCTGCTGGCGTTGAAGTATCTCGAGAAGCGCTACTCGGTGGGCGTCAAGGCGGCTGAACTATGATCTTCGACTACAACGTGATCTGGGAGGCGCTGCCGCTATACATCGGCGGGCTGCTGACCACCCTCAAGCTGCTGGCGCTGTCGCTGTTCTTCGGTCTGC
This sequence comes from Pseudomonas sp. VA159-2, assembly GCF_024126635.1. Classification (NCBI taxonomy): domain Bacteria; kingdom Pseudomonadati; phylum Pseudomonadota; class Gammaproteobacteria; order Pseudomonadales; family Pseudomonadaceae; genus Pseudomonas; species Pseudomonas sp. VA159-2. Next base: position 21,802 of record NZ_JAMYBV010000033.1, read on the forward strand.
TGGCGGCCATCCCGCTGGGCCTGATGCGGGTGTCCAAGCAGCCGCTGGTGAACCTGAGCGCCTGGCTGTACACCTATGTGATTCGCGGCACGCCGATGCTGGTGCAGCTGTTCCTGATCTACTACGGCCTGGCCCAGTTCGAGGCGGTGCGCGAGAGCTTCCTGTGGCCGTGGCTGTCCAGCGCGACCTTCTGCGCCTGCCTGGCCTTCGCCGTCAACACCAGTGCCTACACCGCCGAGATCATCGCCGGCAGCCTGAAGGCCACGCCCCATGGCGAGATCGAGGCGGCCAAGGCCATCGGCATGTCGCGCATGAAGATGTACCGCCGCATCCTGCTGCCCTCGGCGTTGCGCCGGGCGCTGCCGCAGTACAGCAACGAAGTGATCATGATGCTGCAGACCACCAGCCTGGCGTCGATCGTCACCCTGATCGACATCACCGGTGCCGCGCGCACGGTCAACGCCCAGTACTACCTGCCTTTCGAGGCCTATATCACGGCGGGCGTGTTCTACCTGTGCCTGACCTTCATCCTCGTGCGCCTGTTCAAGCTGGCCGAACGCCGTTGGCTCGGCTACCTGGCGCCGCGCAAGCACTGACCGCTCTGTGAGAACCGACAGCATGTACAAACTGCAAATCCAAGACCTGCACAAGCGCTACGGCAGCCACGAGGTGCTCAAGGGCGTCTCCCTCGAGGCCAAGGCGGGCGACGTGATCAGCATCATCGGCTCCAGCGGCTCGGGCAAATCGACCTTCCTGCGCTGCATCAACCTGCTCGAGCAGCCGCATGCGGGCAAGATCCTGCTCAACAACGAAGAGCTCAAGCTGGTGGCCGGCAAGGACGGCGCGCTCAAGGCCGCCGACCCCAAGCAGCTGCAACGCATGCGCTCGCGCCTGTCGATGGTGTTCCAGCACTTCAACCTGTGGTCGCACATGACCGCGCTGGAGAACGTCATCGAGGCGCCGGTGCATGTGCTGGGCGTGAACAAGAAAGAAGCGCTGGAGAAGGCCGAGCATTATCTGGCCAAGGTGGGCGTCGCCCATCGCAAGGATGCCTTCCCAGGGCACATGTCCGGCGGTGAGCAGCAGCGCGTGGCGATCGCCCGTGCCCTGGCCATGGAGCCTGAAGTGATGCTGTTCGACGAGCCGACCTCGGCGCTCGACCCGGAGCTGGTGGGTGATGTGCTCAAGGTCATGCAGTCGCTGGCCCAGGAAGGCCGCACCATGGTCGTGGTCACCCACGAGATGGGCTTCGCCCGCGAAGTTTCCAACCAGCTGGTGTTCCTGCACAAGGGCCTGGTCGAAGAGCGCGGCTGCCCGCGCGAGGTGCTGGTCAACCCGCAGTCCGAGCGCCTCAAGCAGTTCCTGTCTGGCAGCCTCAAGTAAAGGCTGCACTTTTGCACCATGATGGGGCATGCTGCGCAACGCACGTTGCATGCCCCGGCGCCACGAGCGCGAACCTTCCTTTCCAGGTTTTGGACCACGCCCTATGACCACCCAGCGAATCGGATTTCTCATCTGGCCCGGCACCAAGCCGCTGACCCTGGCGCTGGCGGAAGAGGTGTTGCTGGTGGCCCAGCGGGTACATCCGGATGTGGTCTACGAGCTCGCCTATCTACAGGCCGAGGCGACGCAGGAAGGTGCCTGGCGTTTGCCGGGCGAGGCGTGGAGCGGCCGCCTGGAGGGCTGTCACAAGCTGTTCCTGCTGGCCGATGAGCCTCCGGCGGCCATCGGTTCGGCGCTGTCGAGCGCACTCAAGCAGCTGGCGCGCGGCGGCTGCATGATCGGCGGGCTGTCCGCCGGGGTGTACCCGCTGGCGGCGCTGGGCCTGCTCGATGGCTACCGCGCCGCGGTGCATTGGCGCTGGCAAGACGACTTCGCCGAGCGTTTCCCCAAGGTGATTGCCACCAGCCATCTGTTCGACTGGGACCGGGACCGGCTGACCGCCTGTGGCGGCATGGCGGTGACCGACCTGCTGCTGGCGGTGCTGGCCCGCGACCACGGTGCCGAGTTGGCCGGCGCGGTGTCGGAAGAGCTGGTGGTCGAGCGTATTCGCGAGGGGGGTGAGCGCCAGCGCATTCCGCTGCAAAACCGCCTGGGTTCCAGCCATCCGAAGCTGACCCAGGCGGTGCTGCTGATGGAGGCCAATATCGAAGAACCGTTGACCACTGACGAGATCGCCCAGCATGTGTGCGTGTCGCGGCGCCAGCTGGAGCGGATCTTCAAGCAGTACCTCAACCGCGTGCCCAGCCAGTATTACCTCGAACTGCGCCTGAACAAGGCGCGGCAGATGCTGATGCAGACCAGCAAGTCGATCATCCAGATCGGGCTGTCCTGCGGGTTTTCCTCCGGGCCGCACTTCTCCAGCGCGTACCGCAACTTCTTCGGCGCCACGCCGCGCGAGGATCGCAACCAGCGCCGCAGCAGCAGCCCGTTCGAGCTGAGTTCGGCGCCGGCCGAGCGCAGCTGAAGGCTTTCTTTCCTGCAAAGGCGTTATCGTGGGGCGAGCCCGCTGCCACGGGTTGCTTTGTGTGGGAGCGGGCTTGCCGCGCAATGAGGTTTGTACGTGTGAACACCCGTTCACCCAATTCTCGTTGAGCCTCTCCCCGCGACCCTGTCCTCCCGTTACACTGCGCGATTGCGACACTGTTTGTCGCATTGCCGAAAACCTTGCAAAAACAGGGTTTGGCGCTGTAACAAGTTGTCGCCTGGCAGCAAGGACAGGCGCCGATCAGTCCTTACAATCCCTCCATCGCTCGCCACTTCCAGGCCAGCGTTCCTCTTCAGGAGACTCAGATGTCCGTTGAGCAAGCCCCGGTGCAACGTGCCGATTTCGACCAGGTCATGGTCCCCAACTACTCCCCGGCGGCCTTCATTCCTGTGCGAGGCGAGGGCTCCCGCGTGTGGGACCAGAGCGGGCGCGAACTGATCGACTTTGCCGGCGGCATCGCTGTCAACGCCCTGGGCCATTGCCACCCGGCGCTGGTCAAGGCGCTGACCGAACAGGCCAACACCCTGTGGCACGTCTCCAACGTATTCACCAACGAGCCAGCGCTGCGCCTGGCGCACAAGCTGGTGGACGCCACCTTTGCCGAGCGCGCGTTCTTCTGCAACTCCGGCGCCGAAGCCAACGAGGCCGCCTTCAAGCTGGCCCGTCGCGTCGCCCACGACCGCTTCGGCCCCGAAAAACACGAAATCATCGCCACCGTGAACAGCTTTCACGGCCGCACCCTGTTCACCGTCAGCGTCGGCGGCCAGCCGAAGTACTCCGACGGTTTCGGCCCGAAGATCACTGGCATCAGCCATGTGCCGTACAATGACCTGGCAGCGCTGAAGGCGCAGATCAGCGACAAGACCTGCGCCGTGGTCATCGAGCCGATCCAGGGCGAGAGCGGCGTGGTCCCGGCCGATAAAGCCTACCTGGAAGGCGCGCGCAAGCTGTGTGACGAGCACAATGCCCTGTTGATCTTCGACGAAGTGCAGACCGGCGTCGGCCGTACCGGCTCGCTGTATGCCTACCAGCACTACGGCGTCACCCCGGACATTCTCACCAGCGCCAAGAGCCTGGGGGGCGGCTTCCCGATCGGCGCCATGCTGACCACCAGCGACCTGGCCAAGCACCTGGCCGTCGGCACCCACGGCACCACCTACGGCGGCAACCCGCTGGCCTGTGCCGTCGCTTGCGCCGTGCTCGATGTGGTCAACACGCCGGAAACCCTGGCGGGCATCAAGGCCAAGCATGAGCGCTTCAAGGTCCGCCTGGAGAAAATTGGCCAAGACACCGGCCTGTTCACCCTGGTGCGTGGCGTTGGCCTGCTGATCGGCTGTGTGCTGAGCGACGCCTGGAAAGGCAAGGCCAAGGACATCCTCAATGCCGCCGAAAAAGAAGGCGTGATGGTGCTGCAGGCCGGCCCGGACGTGGTGCGCTTCGCCCCGAGCCTGGTGGTCGAGGACGCCGACATCGACGAAGGCCTGGCACGCTTCGAGCGCGCCGTGCGCAAGCTGACGCAAGGCTGATCTACCCCTCGTCGACCCGGGTTGCGGCCTGGGTCGGCGATACCTGAATTCCAATGCGGGCCTGCTTGCAGGTAGTGGCGCGTGCCCGTGGTTTTTCCGTGCCGGTGTGATCGGCGCGCTTTCCCGAAAGGAGTGACACCATGCTGGTGATGCGCCCCGCGCAAATGGCGGATCTGAACGAAGTGCAGCGCATGGCTGCCGACAGCCCCATTGGTGTCACCTCGCTGCCGGATGACACCGCTCGCCTGGGCGACAAGATCGCCGCCTCGGAAACCTCGTTCGCCGCCGAAGTGAGCTTCAACGGCGAAGAGAGCTATTTCTTCGTGCTCGAGGACAGCGCCACCGGCAAGCTGGTCGGGTGCTCGGCCATCGTCGCCTCGGCCGGCTATTCCGAACCGTTCTACAGTTTCCGTAACGAGACCTTCGTACACGCCTCGCGCGAGCTGAAGATCCACAACAAGATCCACGTCCTGTCGCTGTGCCACGACCTCACCGGCAACAGCCTGCTGACCAGCTTCTACGTGCTGCCGGAGTTGGTCAACAGCGCCTTCGCCGAGCTCAACTCGCGCGGTCGCCTGCTGTTCATGGCTGCGCACCCCGAGCGTTTCGCCGATTCGGTGGTCACCGAAATCGTCGGTTTCAGCGACGAACAGGGCGAGTCGCCGTTCTGGGATGCCATCGGGCGCAACTTCTTCGACCTCAACTACGCCGACGCCGAGCGCCTGTGCGGCCTGAAGAGCCGCACCTTCCTCGCCGAGCTGATGCCGCACTATCCGATCTACGTGCCGCTGCTGGACGACGCCGCGCAAGAGGCCATGGGCCAAGTGCACCCGCGGGCGCAGATCACCTTCGACATCCTCATGCGCGAAGGCTTCGAGACCGAGCACTACATCGACATCTTCGACGGTGGCCCGACCCTGCATGCGCGCACCTCGGGCATCCGCTCGATCGCCCAGAGCCGCGTGGTGCCGGTCAAGCTCGACGACGCCGCGGCCAAGGGCGGTCGCCCGTACCTGGTGTGCAACGGCCAGTTGCAGGACTACCGCGCGGTGCTGCTGGAGCTGGACTGGGTGCCGGGCAAACCGGTGAGCCTGAGCACTGAGGCCCTCGAGGCCCTGGGTGTCGGCGAAGGCGCCAGCGTGCGCCTGGTCGCGGTCTGATTAGCCGCAACAGAGAGTTTCGCGGCAGGCGCAGGCCGCCGCACAAGGAGATAGCATGATCGTTCGTCCTGTACGCAGCAGCGATTTACCCGCGCTGATCGAATTGGCTCGCAGCACCGGCACCACTGGGCTGACCACGCTCCCGGCCAACGAGGAGCGCCTTGGCCAGCGGGTTGGCTGGGCCGAGAAAAGCTTCCGTGGCGAGGCCGAGCGGGGTGATACCGACTACTTGTTCGTGCTGGAGAACGACGAAGGCCTGGTGGTCGGCATCAGCGCCATCGCCGGCGCCGTCGGCCTGCGCGAGCCCTGGTACAACTACCGGGTCGGCCTGACCGTCAGCGCTTCGCAGGAGCTGAAGATCTACCGCGAGATCCCGACCCTGTTCCTGGCCAACGACCTGACCGGCAACTCCGAGCTGTGCTCGCTGTTCCTGCGCGGCGACCATCGCAGCGGCCTCAACGGTCGCCTGCTGTCCAAGGCGCGGATGCTGTTCATCGCCGAATTCCCCGAGCTGTTCGGCAACAAGATCATCGCCGAGATGCGCGGCATGTCCGACGAGCAGGGCCGTTCGCCGTTCTGGGAGAGCCTGGGCCGGCACTTCTTCAAGATGGAGTTCAGCCAGGCCGACTACCTCACTGGCGTTGGCAACAAGTCGTTCATCGCCGAGCTGATGCCCAAGTTCCCGCTGTATACCTGCTTCCTCTCGGAAGCGGCGCGCAACGTCATCGGTCGCGTGCACACCGACACCGAGCCTGCGCTGGCCATGCTCAAGCGCGAAGGCTTCAACTACCAGGGCTACGTCGACATCTTCGATGCAGGCCCGGCCATCGAGTGCGAGACTTCGAAAATCCGCGCCGTGCGTGACAGCGAGACCCTGGTGCTGGCCGTCGGCACCCCGGGCGACGACGCCACCCCCTACATCATCCACAACCGCAAGCGCGAAGACTGCCGCATCACCGCCGCACCGGCGCGCCTCGCCGCCGGCACCCTGGTGGTCGATCCGCAGACCGCCAAGCGCCTGCGCCTGGGCGCTGGCGACAATGTGCGCGCCGTGCCGCTGTCCGCCGGTCGGGAGGCCCAGTAAATGAACACGCATTACATCGCAGGCCACTGGCTGGCCGGCCAGGGTGAAGCCCTGCAGTCGCTCAATCCCGTCACCCAGGCAGTGGTCTGGCAAGGACAAGGCGCCGATGCCGTCCAGGTCGAGGCTGCCGTTCAGGCTGCCCGCCAGGCGTTCCCGACCTGGGCCTCGTTGAGCCTGGATGCGCGTATCGGCGTGCTCGAGGCCTTTGCCGAAAAGCTCAAGGCACGTGCCGAGGCGCTGGCGCGCTGCATCGGTGAAGAAACTGGCAAGCCGCTGTGGGAGTCGGCCACCGAAGTGACCAGCATGGTCAACAAGGTCGCCATCTCGGTGCAGAGCTACCGCGAGCGCACCGGCGAGAAGAGCGGCCCGCTGGCCGACGCCACCGCCGTGCTGCGGCACAAGCCCCACGGCGTGGTCGCCGTGTTCGGCCCGTACAACTTCCCCGGCCACCTGCCCAACGGGCATATCGTGCCGGCACTGTTGGCCGGCAACTGCGTGGTGTTCAAGCCCAGCGAGCTGACCCCGAAGGTCGCCGAGCTGACCGTGCAGTGCTGGGTCGAGGCCGGTTTGCCGGCGGGTGTGCTCAACCTGGTCCAGGGTGCTCGGGAAACCGGCGTGGCGCTGGCCGCCAACCCAGGTATCGACGGCTTGTTCTTCACCGGCTCCAGTCGCACCGGCAACCTGCTGCACCAGCAGTTCGCCGGTCGTCCGGACAAGATCCTGGCGCTGGAGATGGGCGGCAACAACCCGCTAGTGGTCGACGAGGTCAAGGACCTCGACGCGGCGGTGTACACCATCATCCAGTCGGCTTTCATCTCCGCCGGCCAGCGCTGCACGTGCGCGCGCCGCCTGCTGGTGCCCCAGGGCGCCTGGGGCGACCAGTTGCTCGCGCGCCTGGTGCAGGTGAGCCGTGGTCTGAGCGTCGGCGCCTTCGACCAGCAACCGGCGCCGTTCATGGGCTCGGTGATCTCGCTGCAAGCCGCGAACGCGCTACTGGCGGCCCAGGCCGAACTGCTCGGCAAGGGCGCCGTGGCGCTGTTGCCAATGACCCAGCCCCAGGCCAATGCCGCCTTGCTGACACCCGGCATCATCGATGTCAGCGCGGTGGCCGAACGCCCGGACGAAGAGTTCTTCGGTCCGCTGCTGCAGGTGATCCGCTATGCCGATTTCGACGCGGCGATCGCTGAAGCCAACAACACCCAGTACGGCCTGGCCGCCGGCCTGTTGTCGGACTCCAACGCCCGCTACCAGCATTTCTGGCTGCGCAGCCGCGCCGGCATCGTCAACTGGAACAAGCAGTTGACCGGCGCCGCCAGCAGCGCGCCCTTCGGTGGTGTCGGTGCCAGCGGCAACCATCGTGCCAGCGCCTACTACGCGGCGGACTACTGCGCCTACCCCGTGGCCTCGCTGGAGACCGCGAGCCTTGCACTGCCGGCGACCCTGACGCCGGGCGTCACCCTATAACAACAGGTCTCGGAGCCTTGCCGATGAAATCCTACGAAGTGAATTTTGATGGCCTGGTGGGGCCGACCCACAACTACGGCGGCTTGTCCTACGGCAACGTGGCCTCGCAGAGCAACAGCCAGCAGGGTTCCAACCCGCGCGAGGCGGCGCGCCAGGGCCTGGCGAAAATGAAGGCGCTGATGGAGATGGGCTTCCAGCAGGGCGTGCTGGCGCCGCAGGAGCGCCCGGACGTGGCAGCCTTGCGCCGCCTGGGCTTTACCGGCAGCGATGCCGAGGTGATCCAGCGCGCCGCAGCCGAGGCCATGCCGTTGCTGGTGGCCAGTTGCTCGGCCTCGAGCATGTGGGTGGCCAACGCCGCCACCGTCAGCCCCAGCGCCGACACGGCCGATGGCCGCGTGCACTTCACTGCCGCCAACCTCAACTGCAAATACCACCGCAGCATCGAGCACCCGACCACCAGTCGCGTGCTGGGCGCCATGTTCAGCGATGACAAGGTCTTCGCCCACCATGAGGCGCTGCCGGCGGTGGCCCAGTTCGGCGACGAAGGCGCGGCCAATCACACCCGCTTCTGTCGCGCCTACGGCGATGCCGGCGTCGAGTTCTTCGTCTATGGCCGCAGCGCTTTCGACAGTCGCTATCCCGCGCCGCAGAAGTACCCGGCGCGCCAGACCCTGGAGGCCTCGCAGGCTGTCGCTCGCCTGCACGGCCTGCGCGACGATGGCGTGGTCTACGCTCAGCAGAACCCGGCGGTGATCGACCAGGGCGTGTTCCACAACGACGTGATCGCGGTGGGCAACGGCGAGGTGCTGTTCTACCACGAGGACGCCTTCCTCGAGACCGACGCGGTGCTTGGCCAGCTGCAAGCTAAACTGGCCAGCAAGGGAGGCCAGTTCCAGGCCATTTGCGTGCCGCGTTCGGCGGTGACGGTGGAGGACGCGGTGCGTTCCTACCTGTTCAACAGCCAGTTGCTCAGCCGCGCCGACGGCTCGATGCTGCTGGTGGTGCCGGAGGAGTGCCGCAACAACGAGCGCGTCTGGGCCTACCTGGGCCAGATGACCAGCGAAGGCGGCCCGGTGCGCGAGGTCAAGGTGTTCGACCTCAAGCAGAGCATGCAGAACGGCGGTGGCCCGGCTTGCCTGCGCCTGCGCGTGGCGCTGAAGGAATCGGAGCTGGCGGCGGTCAACCAAGGCGTTATCATGACTGCCTCGCTGTACGACACCCTGGTGCAGTGGGTCGACAAGCACTACCGTGATCGCCTCGGCGAGGCGGACCTGGCCGACCCGCAGTTGCTGGTGGAATGCCGCACGGCACTGGATGAGCTGACCCAGATTCTCAAGCTGGGCTCGGTCTATCCGTTCCAACGCCAACCTTGATAGAGAGAACACCCTAATGTCCGACGCCCTGCGCCTGATCCTGGAAGATGAAGACGGCACCCAGCTGGAAACCTCCTGCACCCGCTTTGCCGTTGTCTGGCAAGGCAAGGAAGTATGGATTCAGCAAGATGGCCGCGGCCAACTGCTGATCGGCGTGGATGTCGAGGAAGACGACACCGAGTACGCCAACCTGCTGTTGCGCCCGATGGCCACCAACCTGGTCAGCCTGCAACTGGAGATGGAGCCGGCCGATGCCGGTGAAGACGACCACGTCCACGGCCCGGACTGCGGCCACCACCACTAAGGAAGCGCCCATGCTCGCCCTTGGCAAACTGCTTGAGCTGACCCTGACCGATCACGAACCGGCCGAGAAGACCCAAGTGACGCCCAGGGGCGTGCGTTTGCGCTGGTTGGGGGAGGGCGCCTTGGAAGTGCGTCCGCCCGAGGCCGAGGACAGTGGCCTCGACCTGTTGCTGTCGGCCGGTATCCATGGCAATGAGACGGCGCCGATCGAGTTGCTGGAAAAACTCCTGCACGGTGTGGCCGATGGCTCCATCAAGCCGCGCGCGCGGGTGTTGTTCCTGTTTGGCAATCCGCCGGCGATCCGCAAGGGCGAGCGCTTCATCGAACAGGACATCAACCGCCTGTTCAATGGTCGACACGAGCTTTCCAGCGGCTTCGAGGCGCTGCGCGCCGCCGAGCTCGAGCAGTTCGCCCGGGTGTTCTTCAGCAAGCCCGAGCGCGCGCGCCTGCATTACGACCTGCATACCGCCATCCGCGGTTCGAAGATCGAGCAGTTCGCCCTGTATCCCTACAAGGAAGGGCGCAAGCACTCCCGTCGCGAGCTGGCCCGCCTGGCGGCGGCCGGCATGGAGGCGGTGCTGCTGCAGAGCAAGTCGTCGATCACCTTCAGCGCGTTCACCTACGAACAGCTCGACGCCGAAGCCTTCACCCTGGAGCTGGGCAAGGCCCGCCCCTTCGGGCAGAACGAGCAAGTCAACCTCGACAAGCTCGAAGCGCGCCTGGTCCACCTCATCGAAAACACCGAGCCCCAGACCGAACAGAGCCTGGACGGCCTCAAGCTGTTCAGCGTCGCCCGCGAGATCATCAAGCACAGCGACAGCTTCCACCTGCACCTGCCGGCGGACATCGAGAACTTCTCCGAGCTGAGCAAGGGCTACCTGCTGGCCGAGGACCTGGCCGAGACGCGCTGGGTGGTCGAGGAGGAGGGCGCGCGGATCATCTTCCCCAACCCCAAGGTGAAGAATGGGCTGCGGGCCGGCATCCTGATCGTACCGGCCAAGGACAGCGCGCTGGCCTGAGCGCTCAGCGATAGCTCAGGCGCGGTGGCAGGCCCATTTCCGCACGTAACGCGTTCTCGTTGAAGGGGGCCGGATTGCTCGCGGTATCCGGGGTTGTGGGGTCGTCATCGAAATCGAATGGCGCTTCGCCGGTCGCCAGCCCAACGGCTTGCAGCTCACCTTCTCCTGCAACGCTGCCGGTGGCGTAGTTCCAGATATGGCAAAGTTCGTGATACAGCGCGATCAGCGGGGTGGCACCGGGGACTTGCATGAGCGGGTTGAACAGGATCTCGCTGTGCAGGATTCGATCGCCGCGTTGACCGTTGGCCTTGATCCTGGGATCGCCGAGTCGGCTGTCGAAACCTGCGAAGGCATTGTCCGTCACAGGTGTGTAGCGCAGGGTGACGGTGACCTTCCTGGCGGCCAGGTCCTGGAGCAATCGTGATGCGGTCGGGCTTGCGTGCAGTTGCTGCAGGAGTCGCGTCATTTGCTCGAGGTAGGGGGTGTCACCTTCGATCTTGAACCTGTGCGCATAGTGCGCCGGCAAGGCCGGAGTGCTGGCCGGCGCCAGTGTCAGCTGGCCCGTCCCCACGATCACTGTGTCATCGCCTTCTGCGGTGTTGACCCAGGTGTGCCCGGCGCTGCTGTAGATCAGGTTGTTGCCCTCGCCAGCATGAATCTGCACCCGCCGCAGGCCAGTGACGATGATGTGGTCGTCACCGCTGCCGGTTGCCACGATCACTCGGCCTCCTGGGCGCTGCGACGTGTCGCCTGGTGCCTGCTTGCCTTCCAGGCGAATCTTGTCGTTGCCTGCGGTGGTTTCGACAATGAGCCTGCTGCTTGGGTCGGCCTTCACATGCACGCTGTCAGGACCATTTCCGGTTCTTAGTATCGCGGTATGCAGGGCGGGTAGCGCCAGGTCGTAGCGCGTGCTGGCAATCTGAACGCTGAGCGCTTGCGGTCGTGTATCCACCAGTACTTCGCTGACCCCTGGCTGCGCGTTGATCAACAATTGATCCGCGACGCGTTCCACTGCAACAAGGTGGTCTTCGTAGGGCAATGCAAAGGTGTCTGTGGTGGCTTGTGCAGGTCGAATGACCTTGAGGGTGTCGAGGCTCATGGGGCGCTGTCTTCTAGAGGAATGAGCCTACACGCTAAGGGGGTGCCTGGGTGTCGGTGCGGTATTCCGATAACACCTGGAACGGGATCCAATCGTTCATGAAAGGTATTTAATTCACCCTCTATTCCATTTTCCTACCGCCTGGGCGGTAATTGGCTTGCCAGTAGCGAAACGCTGGCTTTAGCATCGCGGTCATGTCGTTTCACTCGTTTTAGCCCAATAAACCGCCCAATTGGCGGTCGCTATCGCACAAACCCACTGCACCGAGACTGCAGGACCGATATAATGCGGCCCTTTGCCGTCGTTTCGTCGATTCGACGTGTGGCCGCCGTTTCCGTGGAAGAACCTATGAAAAGCGCAGAAATCCGTGAAGCCTTCCTCCGCTTCTTCGAAGAGCAGGGACATACTCGCGTTGCCTCCAGCTCCCTGATCCCGGGCAATGACCCGACCTTGCTGTTCACCAACGCCGGGATGAACCAGTTCAAGGACTGCTTCCTCGGCCAGGAAAAGCGCGCCTACACCCGCGCGGTCAGCAGCCAGAAGTGCGTGCGTGCCGGCGGCAAGCACAACGACCTGGAAAACGTCGGCTACACCGCCCGTCACCACACCTTCTTCGAGATGCTGGGCAACTTCAGCTTCGGCGACTATTTCAAGCGCGATGCCATCACCTTCGCCTGGACCTTCCTGACGTCGGACAAGTGGCTGAACCTGCCCAAGGAAAAGCTCTGGGTCACCGTCTACGCCAGCGACGACGAAGCCTACGACATCTGGACCAAGGAGGTCGGCGTGCCGGCCGAGCGCATGGTGCGCATCGGTGACAACAAGGGCGCCCCGTACGCCTCCGACAACTTCTGGACCATGGGCGACACCGGCCCGTGCGGCCCGTGCACCGAGATCTTCTACGACCACGGCGCCGACATCTGGGGCGGCCCACCCGGCTCGCCGGAAGAAGACGGCGACCGCTACATCGAGATCTGGAACAACGTCTTCATGCAGTTCAACCGCACCGCCGACGGCGTCCTGCACCCGTTGCCGGCACCGTCGGTGGATACCGGCATGGGCCTGGAGCGCATCAGTGCGGTGATGCAGCACGTGCATTCGAACTACGAGATCGACCTGTTCCAGAGCCTGCTGGCCGCCGCTGCCCAAGCCATTGGCTGCAGCAACGATGACCAGCCGTCGCTGAAAGTGGTCGCCGACCACATTCGTTCCTGCGGCTTCCTGATCGCCGATGGCGTGCTGCCGTCGAACGAAGGTCGCGGCTACGTGCTGCGCCGCATCATTCGTCGTGCTTGCCGCCACGGCAACAAGCTGGGCGCCAAGGGCAGCTTCTTCCACAAGATCGTCGCCGCACTGGTGGCCGAGATGGGTGAGGCCTTCCCAGAGCTCAAGGGCCAGCAGGCGCACATCGAGCGCGTGCTCAAGACCGAGGAAGAGCAGTTCGCCAAGACCCTCGAGCAGGGCCTGCGCATCCTCGAGCAGGACCTGGCCCAGTTGCAGGGCAAGGTGGTACCGGGCGACGTGGTGTTCAAGCTGTACGACACCTACGGCTTCCCCATGGACCTCACCGCCGATATCGCCCGCGAACGCGAGCTGACCATCGACGAAGCCGGCTTCGAGCGCGAGATGGAGGCCCAGCGTGAGCGTGCCCGTTCCGCCAGTGCCTTCGGCATGGACTACAACAGCCTGGTCAAGGTCGACACCGCCACCGACTTCCTCGGCTACGACGCCACCGAAGGCCAGGGCAAGATCGTCGCCCTGTACAAGGATGGCCAGTCGGTCGACCAGTTGGGCGAAGGCGAGGAGGGCGTGGTCGTGCTCGATCGCACGCCGTTCTACGCCGAGTCCGGCGGCCAGGTCGGCGACACCGGCTACCTGCAGGCGGGCGCTGCGCGCTTCGACGTGCGCGACACCACCAAGACCGGCGGCGCCTTCCTGCACCACGGCGTGGTCGCCAGCGGCGCGTTGGTCATCGGCTCGCCGGTTCAGGCCAAGGTCGATGCCGAGGTGCAGCACGCCACCTCGCTGAACCACTCGGCCACCCACCTGCTCCACGAAGCGCTGCGCCAGGTCCTGGGCGAGCACGTGCAGCAGAAGGGCTCGCTGGTCGACAGCCAGCGCCTGCGCTTCGACTTCAGCCACTTCGAGGCGGTGACGCCTGCGCAGATCAAGGCCCTGGAAGACATCGTCAACCGTGAGGTGCGCAGGAACACGCCGGTGGAAACCGAGCTGACCGATATCGAGACCGCCAAGGCCAAGGGCGCCATGGCGCTGTTTGGTGAAAAGTATGGCGACACCGTGCGCGTGCTGAGCATGGGCGGTGATTTCTCCGTCGAGCTGTGCGGCGGTATCCACGCCAAGCGCACCGGCGACATCGCCCTGTTCAAGATCACCAGCGAAGGCGGCGTGGCCTCTGGCGTGCGCCGTATCGAAGCGATCACCGGCGCCGCCGCGCTGGCCTACCTGAACGCTGCCGAGGAGCAGGTCAAGGAAGCCGCGCAACTGGTCAAGGGCAATCGCGACAACCTGATCGACAAGCTGTCGGCTGTGCTTGAGCGCAACCGCCAGCTGGAAAAGCAGCTCGAGCAGTTGCAGGCCAAGGCCGCCAGCGCCGCCGGGGATGATCTCTCCAACGCGGCCGTTGAGGTCAAGGGTGCCAAGGTTCTCGCCGCCCGCCTGGATGGGCAGGATGGCAAGGCCCTGCTGGCGCTCGTCGATCAACTGAAGAACAAGCTCGGCCATGCAGTGATCCTGCTGGGCAGCGAGCATGAGGGCAAGGTCGTGCTGGTGGCTGGCGTGACCAAGGACCTCTCCGGCCAACTCAAGGCCGGCGATCTGATGAAGCAAGCCGCTGCAGTGGTGGGTGGCAAGGGCGGTGGTCGTCCGGACATGGCCCAGGGGGGTGGCGTCGACGTCGCCGCGCTGGACCAGGCCCTGGCCCTGGCCGTGCCGTTCGCCGAGCAGGGTCTTTGAGATGGGGCGGCCGGTGGTCTAGTCACCGGCCGCTTCATGTTGGATTGTTTTTTGGGGCCCTTGTGGGCTGAGGCACCTTTGAAATGGCGTTGATCGTACAGAAATTTGGCGGTACCTCTGTCGGTTCCATCGAGCGGATCGAGCAGGTTGCCGACAAGGTCAAGAAATTCCGCGAGCAAGGCACCGACCTGGTGGTCGTGCTGTCGGCGATGAGCGGGGAAACCAACCGCCTGATCGACCTGGCCAAGCAGATCTCCGACAAGCCGGAGCCGCGTGAGCTGGACGTGATCGTTTCGACCGGCGAGCAGGTCACCATCGCCCTGCTGTCCATGGCCTTGATGAAGCGCGGCGTGCCGGCGGTGTCCTACACCGGCAACCAGGTGCGCATCCTCACCGACAGCGCGCACAACAAGGCGCGCATCCTGCAGATCGACGACCAGAAGATCCGTGCCGACCTCAAGGCCGGGCGCGTGGTGGTGGTGGCCGGTTTCCAGGGTGTCGACGAGCACGGCAACATTACCACCCTCGGGCGTGGCGGTTCCGACACCACCGGCGTGGCCCTGGCGGCGGCCCTGAAGGCCGATGAATGCCAGATCTACACCGATGTCGACGGCGTCTACACCACCGACCCGCGTGTCGTGCCCCAGGCCCAGCGCCTGGAGAAGATCACCTTCGAGGAGATGCTGGAAATGGCCAGCCTCGGCTCCAAGGTACTGCAGATCCGTTCGGTGGAGTTCGCCGGCAAGTACAACGTCCCGCTGCGCGTGCTGCACAGCTTCAAGGAGGGTCCGGGTACCCTCATTACCATCGATGAAGAGGAATCCATGGAACAGCCGATCATTTCCGGTATCGCCTTCAACCGCGATGAGGCCAAGCTGACCATTCGTGGCGTCCCGGACACCCCAGGTGTTGCGTTCAAGATCCTCGGCCCGATCAGCGCCGCGAACATCGAAGTGGACATGATCGTGCAGAACGTTTCGCACGATAACACCACCGACTTCACCTTCACCGTGCACCGCAACGAGTACGAGAAGGCGCTGAGCGTGCTGGAAAACACCGCCCGCGAGATCGGCGCGCGTGAAGTGATCGGCGACACCAAGATTGCCAAGGTATCGATCGTCGGCGTCGGCATGCGCTCCCACGCGGGCGTTGCCAGCCGTATGTTCGAAGCCCTGGCCAAGGAGAGCATCAACATCCAGATGATCTCCACCTCCGAGATCAAGGTCTCGGTGGTTATCGAAGAGAAGTACCTGGAGCTGGCCGTGCGCGCGCTGCACACCGCGTTCGAGCTCGACGCTCCCGCCCGACAGGGTGAGTGACACGCTGCCTGGAGGGGCGCGGCTTGCCGCGCCCTTCGTGTTTCTGGCCGCTGGTGGTGCTCCTGTCCAGGCGCCGCTGGCGGGTTGACCTGGGCCCAGGCCGTCGTCCCCGGCCAGGCCCTGTTTTTAAGACTGTTGTCCCTGAAGATTCATGTGAGGAGAAAACTATGCTGATTCTGACTCGTCGGTGCGCCGAGAGCCTGATCATTGGTGACGGTGAGATCACCGTGACGGTCCTGGGTGTCAAAGGCAACCAGGTGCGTATTGGCGTAAGCGCGCCTAAAGAAGTGGCCGTTCACCGTGAGGAAATCTACCTGCGGATCAAGAAAGAGAAGGACGAGGAGCCAAGCCTTTAATTTTTTTGAAGTTTTTTTCAAAAAAAGGGTTGCAAACGAGGAAGGGTGTGTTTAATATTCGCCTCGTGTTGCGGTGAGGTGGCCGAGTGGCCGAAGGCGCTCCCCTGCTAAGGGAGTATACCTCATAAGGGTATCGGGGGTTCGAATCCCCCCTTCACCGCCATTATTCGCGCAGGGCGCTATAAACGGATAAATCGTTTTGGCGAACTGCAGCAGCAAGACACGGACTCATAGCTCAGCTGGATAGAGTACTCGGCTACGAACCGAGCGGTCGGAGGTTCGAATCCTCCTGAGTCCGCC
>NZ_JAMYBV010000034.1:0-38115 GCF_024126635.1 Pseudomonas sp. VA159-2
TCCCTACGCAAGGCCTGCGTTCGGCCTCCTGAAGTCGCGAAGTTACGGGCGGCGCCTGGGCTGGCGCAGCTGTCGCTCGTGGGCTATCGCGCTAGCCTCTTGATTGGCAACAGCAACAGCAACAGCAACAGCAACAGCAACAGCAACAGCAACAGCAACAGCAACAGCAACAGCAACAGCAACAGCGAGCATTGGCTCTGGCCTGAAAGGCCGTTAATCACTAATGCAGGATCTGCTTCAAGAACGCCTGCGCCCGCGCCGTCCGTGGCTGTCCGAAGAACACTTGCGGGCTGCTGTCCTCGATGATTTGCCCGCCTTCAAGAAACAGCACCCGCTGCGCCACTTGCCGGGCAAACCCCATCTCGTGGGTCACGCACAGCATGGTCATCCCGGTGTCCGCCAACTGCACCAACACCTCCAGCACCTCGGCGACCATCTCCGGGTCCAACGCCGAGGTCGGCTCGTCGAACAGCATGATCCGCGGCTTCATGCACAGCGCCCGGGCAATCGCCACGCGCTGCTGCTGCCCACCGGAAAGCTGGCTGGGGTACTTGTGCGCCTGGTTCTCGATACCCACCTTGCTCAGGTACAGCCGCGCGCGCTCCTCGGCCTCCCGGCGCGACAAGCCCCGCACGCTCATCGGCGCCAGCAGGCAGTTGTCGAGCACGCTCATATGCGGGAACAGGTTGAAGTGCTGGAACACCATGCCGATCTCGCTGCGTACCTGGCTGGCCTGGCGGCTGTTGCCCGCCAGGTCGATGCCCGCTACCTGGACGCTGCCCTGCTCGGCGACCTCCAGGCGATTGATGCAGCGAATCAGCGTCGACTTGCCCGAGCCCGACGGGCCGCAAAGCACGATACGCTCGCCCTCGCGCACCGACAGGTCGATATCGTGCAGCACATGGAAAGCACCGTAATGCTTGTTCAGGCCCTCGATACGGATCAGCTCCGGGCGCGGGTCGGGGGCAGGGGACAGGCCGGCAAGGCTCAAGGAAGCGGTCATGTTGTTGTTCTCCCGCAGGGTCGTCAGTCGAAACGCGCGGCGCTGTAGGGCGCCGGGTCGGTGAAGGGGGGGGCGCCGGTCAGCAGCTCCGCCAGCAGGCGGCCACTGACCGGGCCCAGGGTCAGGCCGTGGTGGGCGTGGCCGAAGTTGAACCACAGGTTGCGGTGCCGCGGCGCAGGGCCGATCACCGGGCGCATGTCCGGCAGGCACGGGCGACGGCCCAGCCAGGGTTTGTCGTCCAGGCGCTCGCCCAGGGCCGGGAACAGCTTGCGCGCCAGCGCCTCGCAGCGGCGCAGCTGGATTTCGTTGACGGCGGCGTCGCTGGCGGCAAACTCGATGCCCGTGGTCAGGCGCACGCCCCGGGCCATCGGCGCCAGCACGTAGCCACCCTGGGTGTCGCACAGCGAATGGTTGAGTTCGGCGCCGTCGCGGGTGCTGTAGTGCATGTGATAGCCGCGCTTGATGCCCAGCGGGAAGTGGTAGCCCAGGCGCTCGTACAGCTCGGCCGACTGCGGGCCCAGGCAGGCCACCACCTCGTCGGCGCTGACCGTGCCACGGCGGCTGTCCAGCTGCCAGCCACCCGCGACCTGGCGCAGGCTGCGGGCATCGCCGTGAAGGAACTGCCCGCCGCGCTGGACGAACAGCGCCGCATAGCCGCGGGTGAGGCCGCCGGGGTTGCTCACGGTCTTCGGGTCGAGCCAGTGGATGCCGCCCTTGACGTCGCCGTCGAGCTGTTGCTCGCGGGCCTGCAGCGCCGCGCGATCGAGGATCTCGTAGCGCAGGCCATAACGGGCCAGGCCCGGCAGTTCCTGCTTGGCCTTGGCGAACAAGGCGTCGTCGCGGTACACCTCGATCCAGCCCTTGGCCTGGACCAGGGCCTGCAGGCCGGCGGCCTCGATCAGCGCGTCGTGTTCCTCGACGCTGCGTTGCACCAGCGGCAGCATGTCTGCCGCGGCCTTGGCCAGGCGCCCCGGCGCCGACTGTTGCCAATAACGCAGCAGCCAGGGCGCCGCCTTGGGCAGGTGGGCAAGGCTGTAGCGCACGTCGGGCTGGCGGTTCAGGCCGTAGCGCAGCAAGGCGCTGAACTGGCGCGGGAAGGCATAGGGAATCACGCTGGAGCGTTCGATCAGCCCGGCGTTGCCATGGCTGGTGCCACTGCCGGGCTCGTCGCGGTCGATGAGGATCACCTGGCGCCCGCGGGCTTGCAGGTGCAGGGCGGTGCAGACACCGACGATGCCGGCGCCCAGGACGATGGTCTGGCAATACATGGAAACCTTCCTTCAATCAGTTCAGGTGGCGGCCCAGGCGGGCCTCCAGGTGTTTCAACGCGCGCCGGACGATCTCTACGATCAGCAGGTACAGCACTGCCGCCCACAGGTAGATCTGGAAGTCGAAGCTGCGTGAGAAGGCCAGCTTGGTCACCCCCATCAGGTCGTAGATGGTCACCAGCGAGGCGATGGCGCTGGCCTTGATCATCATGATCAGCTCGTTGCCCAGCGGGCCGATGGCCACCAGCAGCGACTGTGGCAACACCACCTTGAAGAAGGTGGTCGAGCGCTTGAGGTTCAAGGCCCGGGCTGCTTCGTACTGGCCGGGAGCGACGGCCATCAGGCTGGCGCGGAAGATCTCGGCCTGGTAGGCGGCGGTGTTGAGGGTGAAGGCGAGCAGGGCGCAGTACCAGGCTTCGCGGAAGAACCACCACAGCCCGAGGTCCTGCCAGAAACCCTTGAGCGAGCCCAGCCCGTAGTACAGCAAGAACAGCTGGGCCAGCAGCGGCGAGCCACGGAAGAAATACACATAGCCGGCGGCCAGGCGCCGCAGGGCGGTGCTGCGCGACATCCGTGCCAGGGCCAGCAGCATGCCCAACAGCGCGCCGAGGGTGAACGAGATCGCCACCAGCTTGGCGGTCACCAGCAGCCCGTCGATGAAGCGAGCGCCGTAGCGTTCCAGCAGGTCGGGGTCGAGCACATAGGCCAGCAATTGCTCGAAGGTCATGGCCGGGCTCCTTGCAAGTGACGGTTGCTACGTCGCTCCAGCAGGGCGAAGACCCGCCCCGATAGCGCCGAGAACAGCAGGTAGACCAGGCAGGCCACGCCATAGAACAGCATCGGCTGCTTGGTCACGCTGACCGCCAGGTTGGTCTGGCGCATCAGGTCGATCAGCGAGATGGTCGAGACCAGCGAGGTGTCCTTGAGCAGGCTCAGCCAGTTGTTCGACAAGCCCGGCAGGGCGATGCGCGCCAGTTGCGGCAGTTGCACTTTGAAGAACGCCGTGCGCCGGCTCAGGCCCAGGGCCGAGCAGGCCTCGAGCTGACCCTTGGGCAGGGTCTTGAAGGCCATCAGCCAGATCTCGCTGGAGAAGGCGGCGAACACCAGGCTGAAGGCGGCCATGGCGGCGAGGAAGGTGTTGATCAGCACCTCGCCTTCATAGCCCAGGGCGGCGAGGATCTTCTGTGCGGCGATCTGGCAGCCGTAGTAGATGATCAGTAGCGTAAGCAGTTCGGGCAGGCCGCGGAACACCGTGGAAAAGGTGGTGGCCCAGGCCCGTGGCAGGCGTTTGCGCGAGCGCGCCGCCAGGGCCACCAGCAGCCCCAGGGGCAGGCCGATGGGCAGGCAGGCCAGGGCCAGCGACACGGTGACCAGGGCGCCGGCCAGCAGCGCCTGGCCCCAGCCGCCGCTGGCGAAGGACAACAGCGAGAGTTGATCGAGCATGGCTAACCCCCAGGATGCAGGTGCCCTGGTGGGAGCGGGCTTGCCCCGCGATGGCGTGGTTCACTGATCAGGCGCCATCGCGCGGGAGGCCGGCCTCCACGAGATTACTGGTAGATGTCGAAGGCGAAATACTTGCTCGCGATCTTCTGGTAGGTGCCATTGGCGACAATCGCCGCCAGCGCCTCGTTCAGCCGCACGCGCAGGGCTTCGTCATCCTTGCGCACGGCAATCGCCGCGTCGGCCTTGGTGCCGTCGACGTCACCGAGGATCTTGCAGCAGGCCTGGCCGTTCTTGTTCAGCCACTCATGCAGCGGGAACTTGTCGGCGATCACCCCGTCCAGGCGCCCGGCGGCAAGGTCGGCGTTGGCTTCGTCGAGGGTCGGGTACAGCTTCACGTCCGCGCCGGCCTTGCCGTACACGTCCTCGGCGTAGATCGCCTGGGTCGAGGCGGATTGCGCGCCGACCGTATAGCCCTTGAAGTCGGTCTGCGCGTCGTCGATCGGGCTGTCCTTGGCCACCGCCACGGTCAGTGGGGTGCGGTAGTAGTGGTCGGTGAAGGCGATCTTCTTGCGTCGCTCTGGGGTATCGATCATCGAGGCCACCACGGCATCGTACTTGCGCGCCATCAACGCCGGGATGATGCCTTCCCAATCCTGGGCCACCAGGGTGCATTCGACCTTCATCTGTGCGCACAGGGCCTGGGTGATGTCGACATCGAAGCCGTGCAGCTGGTTGTCGGCATCGACATAGTTGAACGGGGGGTACGCGCCTTCCGTGGCGAAGCGCAGGGTTTCGCCACTGGCGTGGCCCGCCAGCAGCAGGGCGCACGCGCCCACCATAGCCAGGGTTCTTTTCATGTTGCACCTCTGTACCAGCACTCTTGCTATTGTTGTTTGCCCGCCGGCCACGAGGTGTAGCCGACGAACTCGTTATGTAGAGCGGCAGTTGCTTCCAAGCGTGTTTCAACGTCCGGTCCAAGCTTCTTGCAGACCTCGTTGACCATCAGGTGCACCCACGACAGCATCGTCGCGGTGGACTCCCAGAACAGGTTGAATTCGGTGGGGATGCGGAACACCTCGTCGGCGTTGTCGTCGGCCCACTCGCAGAAGGTATCGGTGACCAGGGTCACCGGGATGCCCCGCACGCGCGCCTGCTGGCACAGTTGCAGGGCATGGCGTGAATAACGACGCGCCTCGAACACCACCAGGGCGCTGGCCTGCGGTTGGCCGAGCAGCACTTCGCCGAAATGCCCGGCGCTGCCATCGACCCGTTGCACGCCATCGCGCAGGTATTGCAGCAGGTGGGCCATGCACATGGCCACGCCGCGCTCGGTCTGAAAGCCGGCGATGAATACCCGCGGCGAATCGGCCAGGCGCCGGGCAACCTGGTGCCAGGCCTCGGTGCGGCTGTATTCGTGCACGCGCACCAGCGCGGCGATTTCCTTTTCCAGACAGCCGTCGTGGTCCGACGGTGCGGCGGCCTGGCGGTATTCCTGCAGGCGATCGCCTACCAGCCAGGGGCCTTGGCCCAGGTCGCTCTGCAAATCCTGCTTGAGCGCCTTGAGATGGGCGTAGCCGAGTGCGCGGCAGAAACGGCCGACACTGGACTCGCTGACATCGAGCTTGGCGGCGATGCTGGCGGAGGTCTGGAACGGCAGTTCATGCAGGTTGGCGAGCATGTAGCTGGCGATCTTGCGGCCCGAGGCGGCAGCGCTGTGCAGGCTGCTTTCCAGGCGTTGCCTGATCGATGGGCTCATGGACGGCTCCGGCTGATTTCTGGCGTGGAGAAGAAAATGGCTGTTTTCTGTCATCAAGTCAATATTTGACAGATAGCTGTCATTCGCGGGAGAGTCGAGGGCGTTGCGCTGTAGCGAATCCAATGCCAATAAAGGAGCTCCAGATGTCCGCACCTACCACCGGCGCAGTCGTGCGCGTGCCGTTTGCCGAACTGCAGACGCTGTTGCAGTCGATCTTGCAGCGCCACGGTTGCAGCGCGGCCGTGGCCGCCGTGCTTGCCCACAATTGTGCCAGCGCCCAGCGCGATGGCGCCCACAGCCATGGGGTGTTCCGCATACCGGGTTATGTCTCGACACTGGCCAGTGGCTGGGTCGATGGCAAGGCCCAGCCGCTGGTGAGCGATGTGGCCTCGGGGTATGTGCGGGTGGACGCCCGCGGTGGCTTTGCCCAGCCTGCCTTGGCCGCGGCCCGCCGCTTGCTGGTGGACAAGGCGCGCAGCGCCGGCATCGCCGTGCTGGCTATCCATAACTCCCACCATTTCGCCGCCTTGTGGCCGGATGTCGAGCCGTTCGCCGAGCAGGGGCTGGTGGCCCTGAGCGTGGTCAACAGCATGACCTGCGTGGTGCCCCATGGCGCGCGCCAGCCGTTGTTCGGCACCAACCCGATTGCCTTTGCCGCGCCTTGCGCCGGGCACGACCCGATCGTGTTCGACATGGCCACCAGTGCCATGGCCCATGGCGATGTGCAGATCGCCGCGCGAGCGGGGCAGCGCTTGCCCGAAGGCATGGGCGTGGATGCCAGCGGCCAGCCGACCTGCGACCCCCAGGCGATCCTCGAGGGTGGCGCCTTGTTGCCGTTCGGCGGGCACAAGGGCTCGGCGCTGTCGATGATGGTCGAGCTGCTGGCGGCGGCGCTGACCGGCGGGCATTTCTCCTGGGAGTTCGACTGGTCCGGGCACCCGGGGGCGAAGACGCCCTGGACCGGGCAGTTGCTCATCGTCATCGACCCGTCCAAGGCCGAGGGCGAGCGTTTTGCCCAGCGTAGCCGCGATCTGGTGGAGCAGATGCAGGCGGTGGGGCTGAGCCGGATGCCGGGGGAACGTCGCTATCGCGAGCGCGAAGTGGCTGGGCGCGAAGGGGTGGCGTTGAGCGAGCAGGAGTGGGTGGGCTTGCAGGCGCTGGTGGGGTGAGGTTGGCGGCGAACACTGGCCAGGCAAGCCCCCCTGCGAACGCGAGTTGACAGCGGCTCTTTGCAACGCTGCCATATGCGATTGCCGGCCAGGGGATGTAACCCGCGCCGGCAGGCGCTATTCTCGATGCCATCTTCTATTCGCGACCCATCCGTACCAAGGAGCTGCACGCTGTGTTCAAACATGTCGATGCCTATGCCGGCGACCCGATCCTCTCGTTGATGGAAACCTTCAAGGCCGACCCCCGCGCCGACAAGGTCAACCTGAGCATCGGCCTGTACTACGACGAAGCCGGCGTGGTGCCGCAGCTGGCGGCGGTGGCCGAGGTGGAAAAACGCCTGGCCGGGCAACCCCACGAAGCCTCGCTGTACCTGCCGATGGAAGGCCTGGCCAGCTACCGCCAGGCGATCCAGGCGCTGCTGTTCGGCGCCGAACACCCCGCGGTCAGCGCTGGCCGGGTGGCCACCGTGCAGACCGTCGGCGGCTCCGGCGCGCTGAAAGTCGGCGCCGATTTCCTCAAGCGCTACTTCGCCGGCTCCGAGGTCTGGGTCAGCGACCCGACCTGGGATAACCACCGGGCGATCTTCGAAGGCGCCGGCTTCAAGGTGCACAGCTACCCGTACTTCGACCAGGCCAGCCGCGGCGTCAACTTCGCCGGCATGCTCGACACCCTGCAGACCCTGCCGGCCAACAGCATCGTGCTGCTGCACCCGTGCTGCCACAACCCCACCGGCGCCGACCTCGACCAGCAGCAGTGGCAGCAAGTGATCGAAGTGGTCAAGGCGCGCCAGTTGATCCCGTTCCTCGACATCGCCTACCAGGGCTTCAGCGAATCGCTGGAGGCCGACGCCTACGCCATCCGCGAGATGGCCCGTGCCGGCGTGCCGTGCCTGGTGAGCAACTCGTTCTCGAAGATCTTCTCGCTGTACGGCGAGCGGGTAGGGGGCTTGTCGGTGGTTTGCGACGACGCCGACAGCGCCGCCAGCGTGCTCGGCCAGCTCAAGGCCACCGTGCGCCGCAATTACTCCAGCCCACCGTTCTTCGGTGCGCAGCTGGTGGCCGGCGTGCTCGGCGACGCCGGCCTCAACGCCCAGTGGGTGGCGGAAGTCGAAGTGATGCGCACGCGTATCCTGGCCATGCGCAAGGGCCTGGTCGACCTGCTTGGCGAGCTGCTGCCGGGCCAGGACTTCCAGTTCTTCCTGCGCCAGCGCGGCATGTTCAGCTACACCGGCTTCAGCGTCGAGCAGGTGCGTCGCCTGCGTGACGAGTTCGGCGTGTACCTGATCGACAGTGGCCGGGTGTGCATGTCCGGCCTGCGTCCGGCCAACCTGCGCCAGGTGGCCGAGGCGTTCGCCGCCGTGCAGCAGTAACCTACCAGGGGCCGCTTTGGCGGCCCTTTCACGGCACCCAGCCCTTCCGAGCAGGGAGTCGGCCCCCTGTGGGAGCGGCCTTGCCGAGGCGTCGGACCGGTCGGAAAGGGGCGCGCAGCGGCCCCAGATTCCGAGCCACCCTCAAAATTGCTGGGGCTGCTGCGCAGCCCTTTCGCGACGCAAGGCCGCTCCCACAGGGTCTAGCTGAAGCACAACCCGCTTGTAAAGACAAGTGCAACCGTCCCTCGGGCGGGGCTTCCCCAAGTGCAACCTTTACATGCACAATCGCGCCTCTCTTCCCCGGTTGAGTTGGGCGAAACGTCTATTTCGCCATTCTCAGCCTGTTGCAGTCTTGCGAGTGGAGCTTCACCCGGAATGAATGAGCAGGCCCCAAGCGTTGAACAACGCTTTGTAGAATCGACCCCCGCCACCCTCGGCAGCTGGTCGCGTCAAGACACCACCTGGATGCTGGGCCTGTTCGGCACGGCCATCGGCGCCGGGACCCTGTTCCTGCCGATCAACGCCGGCCTCGGCGGCTTCTGGCCGTTGCTGGTGCTCGCCGCGCTGGCCTTCCCGATGACCTACTTCGCCCACCGCGGGCTGACCCGTTTCGTGCTCTCCGGGAGCAAGGGCGGCGACATCACCGACGTGGTCGAGGAGCACTTCGGCATCACTGCCGGTGCCTTGATCACCGTGCTGTACTTCTTCGCCATCTTCCCCATCCTGCTGATCTACAGCGTGGCCCTGACCAACACCGTCAGCAGCTTCATGGAGCACCAGTTGCACATGGCGCCACCGCCGCGGGCGATCCTGTCGTTCCTGCTGATCCTCGGCCTGCTGGGCATCGTGCGCTGCGGCGAGCAGGCCACGGTCAAGGTCATGAGCCTGCTGGTCTACCCGTTCATCGTCGCCCTGGCGCTGCTGGCGTTGTACCTGGTGCCGCACTGGACCGGTGGCATCCTCGACACCGCCTCCCAGGTGCCGTCGGGTTCGGCCTTCCTGCACACCGTGTGGCTGGCGATCCCGGTGATGGTGTTCTCGTTCAACCACTCGCCGATCATCTCGGCCTTTGCCGTCGACCAGAAGCGTCGCTACGGCGAGCATGCCGATGAGCGCAGCGGCCAGATCCTGCGTCGCGCCCACCTGTTGATGGTGCTGATGGTGCTGTTCTTCGTGTTCAGCTGCGTGCTGACCCTCGACAGCGCCCAGCTGGCCGAGGCCAAGGTACAGAACCTGTCGATCCTGTCGTACCTGGCCAACCACTTCGAGCAACCGGCCATCGCCTTCGCCGCGCCGTTGATCGCCTTCATCGCCATCGCCAAGTCGTTCCTGGGCCACTACATCGGTGCCAGCGAAGGTCTCAAGGGCATGATCACCAAGGCCGGCATGCGCCCGGGCGCCAAGGCCCTGGATCGCGTGGTCGCCGCGTTGATGCTGGTGGTGTGCTGGATCGTCGCCACCCTCAACCCGAGCATCCTGGGCATGATCGAGTCCCTCGGCGGGCCGATCATCGCCGTGCTGCTGTTCCTGATGCCGATGTACGCCATTCGCCGCGTACCTTCGATGCGCAAGTACAGCGGCGCGCTGTCCAACCTGTTCGTGGTGGTGGTCGGCCTGGTGGCCCTGACCTCGGTGGTTTACGGCCTGCTGGCCTGAATCCCCGCCACGTAGGGAAAACGCCCGGGTCGGCGCCAGTCACCCGGGCGTTTGTCTACAGGAATTGCCCGAACGTAGGACAATTTCATCTTTGCCCATAGGCACTTGCGTCCCTTCATGGTTAACTCTGAGTCCTTTTCAAACCCCGCATAAGGATTTCCGCCATGGCTCAAGTGACTCTCAAAGGCAACCCAGTTCAGGTCAAAGGCGAGCTGCCCAAGGCCGGTGCCCAGGCGCCAGCCTTCTCCCTGGTCGCTGCCGACCTGTCCGACAAGTCGCTGAAAGACTTCGCCGGCAAGCGCAAGGTGCTGAACATCTTCCCAAGCGTCGACACCCCGACCTGCGCCACCTCGGTGCGCAAGTTCAACGCCCAGGCCAATGACCTCGCCAACACCGTGGTGCTGTGCATCTCCGCCGACCTGCCGTTCGCCCAGGCGCGTTTCTGCGGCGCCGAAGGCCTGGAGAACGTGAAGAACCTGTCGACCCTGCGTGGTGTCGAGTTCCTGCAGAACTACGGCGTCGCCATCGCCGACGGCCCGCTGGCCGGCCTGGCTGCCCGTGCGGTGGTGGTTCTGGACGAGCAGGACAAGGTGCTGCACGCCGAACTGGTGGGCGAAATCGCCAACGAGCCGAACTACGAGGCGGCGCTGGCGGTGCTGAAGTAAGTCGCGCCACCCAGTGGCCGCGGGCTTGCCCGTGCGCCTGGTTACACGCGGTTACGGCCTGGACCCTGTTCCAGGCCGTTTTCATTTAAAATTGCCGCTTTTGCCAACGTCAGCCGAAGGTAAAGCACTGGTAAAGCCCCTTTGCTAAAACGATGCCAGTGCTTATCGTTCACGCTCTTCACGCCGTCTTTCTCTGAACAAGGTTCGTTCGACCCATGCATGCCTCCAACTCCCGTTCCCCCCGTCGCTGGCTGTTCGGCCTGCTGATCCTGCTGCTGGTGGCCTTGCTGGCCTGGTGGCTGTGGCCTGCAACGCCGGCCCACAAGGAGGCGGGCGGGCGGCCGGGCAAGGCTGGGCGGCCGGGCTTCGGCGCCTCCGCCGACCCGGTGCCGGTGCGCGTCGAACCGGTGCGGGTGGGCGACTTCCCGCTGTACTACAAGGCCCTGGGCACCGTCACTGCGACCAACACGGTCAATGTACGCAGCCGGGTGGCGGGCGAGCTGGTCAAGATCCACTTCAAGGAAGGCCAGCAGGTCAAGGCCGGCGACCTGCTCGCCGAAATCGACCCGCGCCCGTACCGCATCGCCCTGCAGCAGGCCGAGGGCACCCTGGCGCAGAACCAGGCGCAGCTGAAGAACGCCCAGGTCGACCTGGCCCGCTATAAAGGCCTGTACGCCGAGGACAGCATCGCCAAGCAGACCCTCGACACCGCCGAGGCGCAGGTGGGGCAGTTCCTCGGGTTGGTCAAGACCAACCAGGCGCAGGTCAACGATGCCCGCCTGAACCTCGATTTCACCCAGATCCGCGCGCCCATCGGCGGCCGGGTCGGCCTGCGCCAGCTCGACCTGGGCAACCTGGTGGCAGCCAACGACACCACCGCGCTGGTGGTGATTACCCAGACCGAGCCGATCAGCGTCGCCTTCACCCTTCCGGAAACCCAGCTCGACACCGTACTGGCCCGCTACCGCAGCGGCGCCAGCCTGGCGGTGGAGGCCTGGGACCGCGGCGACCAGAAGCTGCAGGCCAGCGGCGTGCTGGGCAGCCTCGACAACCAGATCGACATCACCACCGGCACCCTGAAGTTCAAGGGCACCTTCCAGAACCGCGACCACGCGCTGTTCCCCAATCAGTTCGTCAACGTGCGCCTGCTGGCCGACACCCTCAAGCAGGTGGTACTGGCACCGGCCGCGGCGATCCAGTTCGGCACCGATGGCACCTTCGCCTATGTGGTCGACAAGGACAGCAAGGTCACTATCCGTAAGCTCAAGGTCGGCGCCAGCGACGGTCAGCGCAGCGTGATCGTCGAGGGCCTGGCCGCCGGCGAGCGCCTGGTGCTCGAAGGCACCGACCGCCTGCGCGAAGGCACCCAGGTCGAGGTGGTCGACGACAGCTCGCAAGTGCCCACCACTCCCGGCCAGCACCTGCAGGGCCAGGATGCCAAGGGCTCGGCCCAGGTCGGTGAGTCGAGCTCCAAGGCGGGCGCATGAACCTCTCGCGCCTGTTCATCCTGCGGCCGGTCGCCACCACCCTGAGCATGCTGGCCATCGTCCTGGCCGGCCTGATCGCCTACAAGATGCTGCCGGTGGCGGCCTTGCCCCAGGTCGACTACCCGACCATCCGGGTCATGACCCTATACCCCGGCGCCAGCCCGCAGGTGATGACCAGCGCGGTGACCGCGCCGCTGGAGCGCCAGTTCGGCCAGATGCCGGGGCTGGAGCAGATGGCCTCGACCAGCTCGGGCGGCGCCTCGGTGCTGACCCTGCGCTTCAATCTCGACATGAACATGGATGTCGCCGAGCAACAGGTGCAGGCGGCGATCAACGCCGCCAGCAACCTGCTGCCCAGCGACCTGCCGGCGCCGCCGGTGTACAACAAGGTCAACCCGGCCGACACCCCGGTGCTGACCCTGGCGATCTCGTCGAAAACCATGCCGCTGCCCAAGCTCAACGACCTGGTCGATACCCGCGTGGCGCAGAAGATCGCCCAGATCAGCGGCGTGGGCATGGTCAGCATCGCTGGCGGCCAGCGCCAGGCGGTGCGAATCAAGGTCAATGTCGACGCCCTGGCCGCCAACGGCCTGAACCTGGACGACGTGCGCACGCTGATTGGCGCCTCAAACGTCAACCAGCCCAAGGGCAACTTCGATGGCCCGACCCGGGTGTCGATGCTCGACGCCAACGACCAGTTGCGCTCGCCGGCCGAGTACGCCGAGCTCATCCTCAAGTACAACAACGGTGCGCCGTTGCGCCTGAAGGACGTCGCCGAGATCGTCGACGGCGCCGAGAACGAGCGCCTGGCCGCCTGGGCCAACCAGAACGAGGCGGTGCTGCTGAATATCCAGCGCCAGCCGGGGGCCAACGTCATCGAGGTGGTCGACCGGATCAAGGACCTGCTGCCGTCGATCACCGACAACCTGCCGGCCGGCCTGGATGTCAGCGTGCTCACCGACCGTACCCAGACCATCCGCGCCGCGGTGCGCGACGTGCAGCACGAGCTGCTGTTCGCCATCGCCCTGGTGGTGATGGTGACCTTCCTGTTCCTGCGCCGGGTCTCGGCGACGATCATTCCGTCGATCGCCGTGCCGTTGTCGCTGATCGGCACCTTCGGCGTGATGTACCTGGCCGGCTTCTCGATCAACAACCTGACGCTGATGGCGCTGACCATCGCCACCGGGTTCGTGGTGGACGATGCCATCGTCATGCTGGAGAACATCTCCCGCCACATCGAAGAGGGCGAGACGCCATTGCAGGCCGCGCTCAAGGGCGCCAGGCAGATCGGCTTCACCCTGATCTCGCTGACCTTCTCGCTGATCGCGGTACTGATCCCGCTGCTGTTCATGGCCGACGTGGTCGGCCGCTTGTTCCGCGAGTTCGCCATCACCCTGGCGGTGGCCATCCTGATTTCGCTGGTGGTGTCGCTGACCCTGACGCCGATGATGTGCGCGCGCCTGCTCAAGCGCGAACCCCAGGCCCATGAGCAAGGCCGCTTCTACCGCGCCAGCGGGGCCTGGATCGACTGGCTGATCCAGCATTACGGCACGGCCCTGACCTGGGTGCTCAAGCGCCAGCCGCTGACCCTGCTGGTGGCCGTGGCCACCCTGGCGCTGACCGTGGTGCTGTACCTGATGGTGCCCAAGGGCTTCTTCCCGGTGCAGGACACCGGGGTGATCCAGGGCATTTCCGAGGCGCCCCAGGCCACCTCGTTCAGCGCCATGAGTGAGCGCCAGCAGGCACTGGCCAAGGTCATTCTCGATGACCCGGCGGTGCAGAGCCTGTCGTCCTACATTGGCGTGGACGGCGACAACGCCACCCTCAACAGCGGCCGCCTGCTGATCAACCTCAAGCCTCACGGCGAGCGCGCCGTCAGCGCCGCCGAGGTGATCGCCCGCCTGCAGCCGCAACTCGACCGGCTGGTGGGCATCCGCCTGTTCATGCAGCCGGTGCAGGACCTGAGCATCGAGGACCGGGTCAGCCGCACCCAGTACCAGTTCAGCCTGTCGTCCCCCGACGCCGACCTGCTGGCCGAGTGGAGCGGCAAGCTGGTGCGCGCGCTGAAGGACCGCGCCGAGTTGCAGGATGTGGCCAGCGACCTGCAGGACAAAGGCCTGCAGGTGTACCTGGTGATCGACCGCGACATGGCCAGCCGCCTGGGCATCAGCGTGGCGCAGATCACCAACGCCCTGTACGACGCCTTCGGCCAGCGGCAGATCTCGACCATCTATACCCAGGCCAGCCAGTACCGCGTGGTGCTGCAGTCGCGGACCGCCGCCAGCCTTGGCCCGCAGGCGCTGGAGTCGATCCACGTCAAGGCCGCCGACGGCGGCCAGGTGCGCCTGTCGGCGCTGGCGCGCATCGAGCAGCGCCAGGCGCAGCTGGCCATTTCCCACATCGGCCAGTTCCCCTCGGTGATGATGTCGTTCAACCTGGCAGCCGGCGCCTCCCTGGGCGAGGCGGTGCAGGTGATCGAGCAGGTACAACGGGACATCGGCATGCCGCTGGGCGTGCAGACCCGCTTCCAGGGCGCCGCCGAGGCGTTCCAGGCCTCGCTGTCGAGCACCTTGCTGCTGATCCTCGCCGCGGTGGTGACCATGTACATCGTCCTGGGGGTGCTCTACGAGAGCTACATCCACCCGGTGACCATCCTCTCGACGCTGCCTTCGGCGGCGGTGGGCGCCTTGCTGGCGCTGCTGCTCAGCGGCAACGACCTGGGCATGATCGCCATCATCGGCATCATCCTGCTGATCGGCATCGTCAAGAAGAACGCCATCATGATGATCGACTTCGCCCTGGAAGCCGAGCGTCACCAGGGCATGAGCCCGCGTGAGGCGATCTACCAGGCGGCGCTGCTGCGCTTCCGGCCGATCCTGATGACCACCCTGGCCGCGCTGTTCGGCGCCGTTCCGCTGATGCTCGCCAGCGGCTCGGGAGCCGAGCTGCGTCAGCCGCTGGGCCTGGTGATGGTCGGCGGCCTGCTGGTGAGCCAGGTGCTGACGCTGTTCACCACGCCGGTGATCTACCTGTACTTCGACCGCTTGGCGCGGCGCTGGCGGCCGGCGGCCGAGCAGCAGGCCGAAGCATGAACTTGTCCGGGCCTTTCATCCGCCGGCCGGTAGCGACCATGCTGCTGAGCCTGGCGATCATGTTGCTGGGCGGGGTGAGCTTCGGCTTGTTGCCGGTGTCGCCCCTGCCGCAGATGGACTTTCCGGTGATCGTGGTGCAGGCCAGCCTGCCCGGTGCCAGCCCCGAGGTCATGGCCTCCACCGTGGCCACGCCGCTGGAGCGCAAGCTCGGCAGCATCGCCGGGGTCAGCATCCTGACCAGCAGTTCCAGCCAGGGCTCGACCCGGGTGATCATCGGCTTCGACTTGGGCCGCGACATCGACGGCGCCGCCCGCGAGGTGCAGGCGGCGATCAACGCCACCCGCAACCTGTTGCCCAGCGGCATGCGCAGCATGCCCACCTACAAGAAGATCAACCCGTCCCAGGCACCGATCATGGTGCTGTCGCTGACCTCCGAGGTGCTGTCCAAGGGCCAGTTGTACGACCTGGCCGATACCATCCTGTCGCAGAGCCTGTCCCAGGTTACCGGGGTAGGGGAGGTGCAGATCGGCGGCAGCTCGCTGCCCGCCGTGCGCATCGAGCTGGAGCCGCAGTTGCTCAACCAGTACGGCCTGGCCCTGGACGATGTGCGCAGTGCGGTGGCCAACGCCAACCAGCGCCGGCCAATGGGCTTCGTCGAGGATGCCGAGCGCAATTGGCAGGTGCGCGCCAACGACCAGTTGGAGAAGGCCGAGGACTACAAGCCGGTGGTGATCCGCCAGCAGAACGGCGCGATCCTGCGCCTGTCCGACGTGGCCCGGGTCAGCGACGGCGTGGAAAACCGCTACAACAGCGGCTTCTTCAACGATGAAAGCGCGGTGCTGCTGGTGGTCAACCGCCAGTCCGGGGCCAACATCATCCAGACCGTCGAGCAGATCAAGACCGAGCTGCCGGCCCTGCAGTCGCTGTTGCCGGCCAGCGTCAAGCTCAACGTGGCCATGGACCGTTCGCCGGTGATCAAGGCCACCCTCAAGGAAGCCGAGCACACCCTGCTGATCGCCGTGGTGCTGGTGATCCTGGTGGTGTACCTGTTCCTCGGCAACTTCCGCGCCTCGCTGATCCCCAGCCTGGCGGTGCCGGTGTCGCTGGTGGGGACCTTCGCGGTCATGTACCTGTGCGGCTTTTCGCTGAACAACCTGTCGCTGATGGCGCTGATCCTCGCCACCGGGCTGGTGGTGGACGATGCCATCGTCGTGCTGGAGAACATCTCCCGGCATATCGAGAACGGCGAGGGCCCGCTGCAGGCGGCCTACAAGGGTGCCAGGGAAGTGGGTTTCACCCTGTTGTCGATGAACGTCTCGCTGGTGGCGGTGTTCGTCTCGATCCTGTTCATGGGCGGTATCGTCCGTGGCCTGTTCAAGGAGTTCTCGATCACCCTGGCGGCGGCGATCATCGTCTCGCTGGTGGTGTCGCTGACCCTGACGCCGATGCTCTGCTCGCGCTGGCTGAAGGTCCACGGCCCGCAACAGCAAACGCGCCTGCAGCGCTGGAGCGACGGCATTCACCAGCGCATGGTCGCCGGCTATGACCGCAGCCTGGGTTGGGCCCTGCGGCACAAGCGCCTGACCCTGTTCAGCCTGCTGGCGACCATCGGCCTGAACATCGCCCTGTACGTGGTGGTGCCCAAGACCCTCATGCCGCAGCAGGACACCGGCCAGTTGCAAGGTTTCATCCGTGGCGACGACGGCCTGTCGTTCAGCGTGATGCAGCCGAAGATGGAGATCTACCGCCGGGCGTTGCTCAAGGACCCGGCGGTGCAGAGCGTGGCCGGCTTCATCGGCGGCAACAGCGGCACCAACAATGCCTTCATGCTGGTGCGCCTGAAGCCCATCGCCGAGCGCCAGGAGAGCGCGCAGAAAGTCATCGAGCGCCTGCGCAAGGAGATGCCCAAGGTGCCGGGCGGGCGCCTGTACCTGATGGCCGACCAGGACCTGCAACTGGGCGGCGGCGGCCGCGACCAGAGCACCTCGCAGTACTTCTATACCTTGCAGAGTGGCGACCTGGCGGCATTGCGCGAGTGGTTCCCGAAAGTCGCCGCCGAGCTGCGCAAGCTGCCCGAACTGACCGCCATCGACGCCCATGACGGCGCCGGCACCCAGCAGGTGACCCTGGTGGTCGACCGCGACCAGGCCAAGCGCCTGGGGATCGACATGGCCATGGTCACCGCAGTGCTCAACAACGCCTACAGCCAGCGGCAGATCTCGACCATCTACGACAGCCTCAACCAGTACCAGGTGGTGCTGGAGATCAACCCCAAGTATGCCTGGGACCCCAGCACCCTGGAGCAGGTGCAGGTGATCACCGCCGATGGCGCCCGCGTGCCGCTGTCGAGCTTTGCCCGTTACGAGAACTCGCTGGCCAACGACCGGGTCAGCCATGAAGACCAGTTCGCCTCCGAGGACATCGCCTTCGACGTCGCCGAAGGCTACAGCCCCGACCAGGCCATGGCCGCGCTGGAGCGCGCGGTGGCCAAGCTGGGCCTGCCCGAGTCGGTGATCGCCAAGCTCGGCGGCACCGCCGATGCCTTCAGCAAGACCGCCGAAGGGCAGCCGCTGATGATCCTTGGCGCGCTGTTGCTGGTGTACCTGGTGCTGGGCATCCTCTACGAAAGCTACATCCACCCGCTGACCATCCTCTCGACACTGCCGTCGGCCGGGGTCGGCGCCTTGCTGGCGTTGTACCTGACCGGTGGGGAGTTCAGCCTGATCTCGCTGCTGGGGCTGTTCCTGCTGATCGGCGTGGTGAAGAAGAACGCCATCCTGATGATCGACCTGGCCCTGCAACTGGAGCGCCACGAGGGCCTGTCGCCGGAGGAGTCGATCCGGCGCGCCTGCCTGCTGCGCCTGCGACCGATCCTGATGACTACCCTGGCGGCCATCCTCGGCGCGCTGCCGCTGCTGCTCAGCCGCGCCGAAGGCGCCGAAATGCGCCAGCCGCTGGGCCTGACCATCATCGGCGGCCTGGTGTTCAGCCAGCTCCTGACCCTCTACACAACGCCGGTGGTCTACCTGTACCTCGACCGTCTGCGCCACCGTTTCAACCGTTGGCGCGGCGTGCGCACCGACGCTGCCCTGGATACCCCGCTATGAACTTTGCCCATACCCGCATCCACCGCGCCCTCAAGCTGCTGACCCAGGGGCGCGGCTCGCGCCTGCTCGGCGCCGGCCTGTGCGTGGCGATGCTCAGTGCCTGTACCCTGAGCCCGGACTACCAGCGGCCGGAACTCAGCACCCCGGCGCAGTTCAAGCAGGCCGAAGGCTGGACCCAGGCCAACCCGTCGGATGCCATCGCCCGCGGCGCCTGGTGGGAAATCTACGGCGACGCGCAGCTCAACGGCCTGATCGAGGAACTGAACCGCAGCAACCAGACCGTGGCCCAGTACGAGGCGCAATACCGCCAGGCCCAGGCCCTGGTGCGCAGCAGCCGTTCGGCGCTGTTCCCCTCGCTGGACCTGACCACCAGCAAGAACCGCTCGGCGCAGGGCACTGGCAGTTCCAGTTCCAGCCTGTCCAACAACAGCAGCGGTATCCGCAACACCTACAACGCGCAGCTCGGCGTCAGCTGGGAGATCGACCTGTGGGGCAAGCTGCGCGACACCCTCGATGCCAACGAGGCCAGCGCCGAGGCCAGCCTGGCCGACATGGCGGCGATCCGCCTGAGCCAGCAGTCGGAGCTGGTGCAGAACTACCTGCAGTTGCGGGTGATCGACGCGCAGAAACGTTTGCTCGAAGCCACCGTGGCAGCCTACGAACGTTCGCTGAAAATGAACGAAAACCAGTACCGCGCCGGCGTGGCCGGGCCGGATGCAGTCGCCCAGGCGCGCACCCAGCTCAAGACCACCCAGGCCGACCTGATCGACCTGGCCTGGCAGCGCGCGCAGTATGAAAACGCCATTGCCGTGCTGATGGGCAAGGCGCCGGCCGATTTCGCCCTGGCTGCGAGCAATGACATCCCGGCGTTGCCGCAGATTCCCCTGACACTGCCGTCGCAGCTGCTGGAGCGGCGCCCGGATATTGCCTCGGCCGAGCGTAAGGTGATGGCGGCCAACTCGAATATCGGCGTGTCGCGCGCCGCGTATTTCCCTGACCTGGCGTTGAGCATGAGTGGCGGCTATTCCAGCAGCAGCTTCAAGAACTGGATCGAGCTGCCCAACCGCTACTGGTCGGTGGGCCCGCAACTGGCGCTGAACCTGTTCGACGCCGGCAAGCGCAGCGCCGAGGTGGACCGCACCGTGGCGGTGTATGACCAGACTGTGGCGCAGTACCGCCAGACCGTGCTGGATGGGTTCAAGGAGGTCGAGAACTACCTGGTGCAGTTGAAGGTGTATGGCGATGAGGCGGTGGTGCGCCAGGAAGCGCTGGAGGCGGCGCGCGAGTCGTTGCGCCTGACCGAGAACCAGTACAAGGCCGGGTTGATCGGCTACCTGGATGTAGTGAATGTGCAGACCACGGCCTTGAGCAACGAGCGCAGCGTGCTCACCTTGTTGCAGGGGCGGCTGGTGGCGAGCGTGCAGTTGATTGCCGCGCTGGGCGGTGGCTGGGACAGCCAGGCAGCGCTGGCTGAGCAGTGACCCGTAGGCGCCAGCGTGCTGGCGAACCAGGCGCCGCGGTGGATGGCACCGGCTGCGCCGGTGTTCGCCGGCAAGCCGGCTCCTATGCCGTCTGCGACCTGCGTTAAACCCGTGGGCGCCAGGCACGTGACGCTGTACCGCACCATCGCGCGCAGACAAAACGTGGCGATCGGCCATTTCTCGTGCACACTGTGTAAAGCCCCGTTATCAGTGGCGTGATTTCACCGTGCGAGGACCACCATGAGCGGACGTCGTCTGGCCCTGCCTGCGCTGCTGACGCTCGCCCTGGCCTGGCTGCCCCAGGCCACGCTGGCCGCCGGCGACTGCCGGCAGCTCAGCGCCACCGGCAACCCCGAGTACCCCCCGTACCTTTGGCGCGACCCGCAAAACCCCCAGCAACTGATCGGCGCCAACGCCGACCTGCTCCAGCATGTGGCCAAGGCCCTCGGGCTGGTGGTGAATGTGCTGTACGTGGGGCCCTGGTCGCGGGCCCAGGAAGAGGTCAACACGGGCCGCATCGACCTGCTGGCCGGGTATTTCCGCACCAATGCCCGGGCCCTGGCCACCGACTTCATCAGCCCGCCTTTCCTGTACACCTCCAGCGTGGCGTGGGTGCGCAAGGGCGAAGGCTTCACCTACAACGACTGGTCCGACCTCAAGGGCCGGCGTGGCGGAACCTTGGTCAACAACAGCCATGGCCAGGCCTTCGACGACTATGCGCGGGCGCAGTTGAACCTGGAAGCGGTGCCCAGCGCTTCCCAGGCGTTCCAGAAGCTGCTGCTGGGACGCAGCGACTACGTGCTGTTCGAGCGCTACCCCGGACTGGCGCTGGCCCGCACCTTGGACAAGGACCAGGCGCTGGACATCCTTGACCCGCCGATTTCCAGCGAGGGCCTGTACCTGGCGCTGTCGCGCAAGTCTGGCTGTAATGTCCCGGCGCTGCGCGAACAGCTGGCCCGCAAGGTGGCCGAGCTGGCAGCCGGGCCACTGCCGGCGCAACTGGTGGAGCAAAACCTGCGGCGTTGGCAACGCCAACAAACCGAGTCATCCGGTGATTAGCCAAGGGCGACACCAATGCCTTGATCGAATGCCCTTGTCTGGGGCGGCGCCGCCCTGGGGCAAGATGATCGTCGAGCTGGGCAAAAGAAATCGCCGGGCTGATCAAGCAAGCGCGCGGTTAGCTCAGCCCTTGCACTTGGCCAGCACCACCTGGCAGGTGCGTGGCGTGCCGCCTGAACGGCTGGCGTAGCGCACGCAGCTGTCCAGCGACTTCTTGCTGGCCATGGCCAGGGTCGGGCCGAATGCCAGGCCACCTTCGCCACTGCTGGGCAGGGCCTTG
Organism: Pseudomonas sp. VA159-2; assembly: GCF_024126635.1. Classification (NCBI taxonomy): domain Bacteria; kingdom Pseudomonadati; phylum Pseudomonadota; class Gammaproteobacteria; order Pseudomonadales; family Pseudomonadaceae; genus Pseudomonas; species Pseudomonas sp. VA159-2. The sequence continues at coordinate 20,837 of NZ_JAMYBV010000034.1, forward strand.
GCGTAGCATTTGGAACCTTGGGCGGCGTAACGGCTGTTGCCGTGCTTGCTGGAACAGCCCGCGACCACGGCCATGGCCAGCAGCGTGAGGACGAGCAAGGGGATGCGCACGGGCAGGGTGGCCATCGCGAGCTCCTGAAAGGTGGGTATTGGAGTGTGGGCCCGCTTAGTTTAGCGCGAGCCGCTTCGCTTGGGGCAGTGGTTGCCTCGCGGACCAGGCGGCAAGGAAACAATCGATAAGTGGCAATATGCCTTTATTGCCTTGCGCAAGCCCTCTAACTCAGGCTCGAAAGCGCCTGTGGCCGCCCATTGGATCCATCCGGGGTGGTGAAAACCCCGTGCGTTTCGCTAAAGCTTGAGTACAATTATCGGCTTTTCCGGGCCCCTCCCTTGGCCTGCTTCTGGAAGTACGCATGCTGATTGGTAGTTATTCCTCCTCGCTGGTGCTGATCTCGCTGTGCGTGGCCATTCTTGCCTCTTACACCGCCCTGGACCTCACCGGGCGCATCGCCACGGCCAAGGGCCGGGCGGTGTACCTGTGGATGGGCGGAGGGGCGTTCGCCATGGGGATCGGCATCTGGTCGATGCACTTCATCGGCATGCTCGCCTTCAGCCTGCCCATCGAGCTGGGCTACGACGCGGCGCTCACCGCGTTGTCGCTGCTGATCGCGGTGGCCTCGTCGGGCTTTGCCCTGTGGCTGGTGAGCCAGCCGAAACTGCCGTGGCTGCAGCTGGCGTTCGGCGCGTTGATCATGGGCACCGGCATCGCCTGCATGCACTACATGGGCATGGCGGCGCTGCGCATGCAGCCGGGCATCGACTACGACCCGACCCTGTTCGGTGCCTCGCTGGGCATCGCGGTGGGGGCCTCGGCCGCCGCGCTGTGGATCGCCTTCCGCCTGCGCCAGCACACCCCGTATGTGCGGCAGATCCGTGGGTTGGCAGCGGTGGTGATGGGCATCGCCATCGTCGGCATGCACTACACCGGCATGGCGGCGGCCAATTTCCCCGCGGGCAGTTTCTGTGGCGCGCTGGCCACCGGCCTGGCCGGCGATGGCCTGGACTACCTGGTATTGATCACCACCCTGGCAGTGCTGGCAGTGGCCTTGCTGACCTCGGTGCTCGACGCGCGCCTGGAGGCGCGCACTGCCGAGCTGGCCCGCTCGCTGACCCTGGCCAACCAGGAACTGACCCAGCTGGCCCTGCACGACACCCTGACCGGGCTGCCCAACCGCACGCTGCTGGCCGACCGTATCGAGCAGGCCATTGGCCGGGTGGCGGAGCAGGGTGGCTGCTTTGCCTTGATGTTCATCGACCTGGACGGCTTCAAGCCGGTCAACGATGCCTTCGGCCACCATGTCGGCGACCAGTTGCTCAAGGCCGTGGCGGCGCGCCTGCGCGGCCACCTGCACAGCCAGGACACCCTGGCGCGGATTGGCGGCGACGAGTTCGTGCTGCTGGTGGAGCTGGACGAGCCGGACGACGCCATGAACGTCGCGGTCAAGCAGGTCAACCTGATGGCCAGGCCGTTCCGCGTCGCCGAACACGACCTGCAACTGTCGGCCAGCCTCGGCATCGTGCTGTATCCGGGCAACGGCCTGGACCAGCATGAACTGCTGCGCAACGCCGACGCGGCGATGTACCACGCCAAGAGCGCCGGCAAGAACGGCTACAGCTTCTTCGACGCCTCGATGAACAGCAATGCGCGCCAGCAGTTGCAATTGCTGCAGGACCTGCGCACGGCGCTGGAGCACAACCAGTTCCGCCTGCACTACCAGCCCAAGTTCGACGCCGCGCAGCGCCAGCCCATCGGTGCCGAGGCGCTGCTGCGCTGGGAGCATCCGCACCATGGGCTGATGCTGCCGGACCGTTTCATCGGCCTGGCCGAGAAAACCGGCCTGATCATCCCAATCGGCGAATGGGTGCTGGGGGAGGCGTGCCGGCAGATGCGCCAGTGGATGGACCAGGGGCATGAGGGCTGGCGTATCGCGGTCAACCTGTCGGCTATCCAGTTCTGTCATGCCGGGCTGGTCGACAGCGTTGCCGCCGCCTTGGCCGACAACGGCCTGCCGGCCAACCACCTGACCCTGGAAATCACCGAGACCACCGCCATGCGCGATGCCGATGCCAGCCTGCATGTGCTGCAGCGCTTGTCGGACATGGGCGTGGACTTGTCGATCGACGACTTCGGCACCGGTTATTCCAGCCTGATGTACCTCAAGCGCCTGCCGGCCAACGAGTTGAAGATCGACCGCGGCTTCGTCCGCGACCTGGAGCAGGACAGCGATGACGCGGCGATCGTCTCGGCCATCGTCGCGCTGGGCCAGGCGTTGGGCTTGCGGATTGTCGCCGAAGGGGTGGAAACCGCCCGCCAGCAGGACTTCCTGACCCGCCTGGGCTGCGATTCGCTACAGGGCTACCTGCTCGGTCAGCCAGTGCCGGCCGAGCAGTTCATGACGGGTTTGCAGGCGCTGCGCGCGCGCCAGCAACAGGCGGGCTAAACCGCGCTGCGCAGTGGACTGGCGAGCAGGTCGAAGGTGTCCATCTCGGCTTCGAGCGCCTCGATGATCCGCTCGACATCGGCCGCGGGCATGACCGTGGCGCAGGGAATGCCGGCCACTGCCAGCACGGTTTCGCCAGTGGCCCGGTCGAACAGCCGGGCGACCATGCTGCGTGGAGCGTCCATGCTGGCTTCGAAGCCCAGCGGATGAAAATGCCAACGCATCACCTGGCAGGCGTTGGGGAACGTCATCTTGTTCATGCCAGCCTCCTTGTTCGTGTCCTGAACGCTGTGAGTGCACAGTGATGCCAGTGTGGCGGTCCTGGCCATAGGAACCTAAACATAGCACCTGCCATGGCAGTGTTCCCTGGAAAATATGGCAAATGTACTAATGCATGACGGCTGTCACAGTCTCGTCACGCCGACCAGCGGGCGGCCACTGGCCAGGCAAACGTTTTCCCCTAGGGCTGAGCGCCGGCAAGGCGTGTCGCTCTGCTAGGGGTCCCGGCAGCGCTTTTCGGACCAGCGGTGCCGGGCGGGCAGACAGGGGCGTGGTCATCGACAGCCTGTCCCAGGCCATGGTGTTCGGCCTGCCGGCGTTCGTCATGCAGGCAGCCTGCGTGGCCCTGGCGCAGTATTGCCGCGTGTGCGCAACGCGCGTTAATTGAGCAGGCCGGCGGCGATATTGATGGTGAAGCCGAGAATCGCCGTGTTGAACACGAAACCTACCAGTGAATGCGCCAGCACTACCCGGCGCATGGCCCGGCCGGCGACGCCGATATCGGAGGTTTGCACCGCGACGCTGATGGTGAACGAAAAGTAGTGGAAGTCCCAGTAGTCGGGGTTGCGTTCGCCGTCGGCGAAGCGCAGCGGCGGCTCGTGGCGGTCGCCGGTGTAGAACAGTCGGGCGTAGTGCAGGCTGAAGATGCAGCCGATCAGCAGCCACGAGCCTGCCACCGTCAGCCCGGTGTACAGGTAGTGCAGGGCCAGGGCGCTGCCTTCGAGGCCACGGCTGGAGACCAGTTGCAAGGTGACCGCAGCGAGGCTGGCGATGGCCGAGACGCACACGGTGATCAACACCAGGCCGGCGTTCTCGTCCTCCAGGCGGGCGACCTTGCGCACTTGCCCGGCGCTGGCGCGCAGGCTCAGCCACAGCACCATCAGCAAGTACAGCCAGACGCCGAGGTTCCAGCCGGCGAGGATGCGCTGCACGGTGTCGTCGGCAGGGATCAGCCAGCCGCCGAGCAAGCCGGCCAGGGTGGCGAAGCTCAGGCGCGGATGGGTACGGGTGAGTCGAAGGAAAGCCATGCTGCCTCGTTGCCGGGGGCGTCTGTGCAACTGTAGACCATGGCCTTGGCGCTGCCTGCTTCGCCAGCAAGGCTGGCTCCTACAATGACTCCGGCAGATTGCGCTACTCGGGTTCAACCCGGCATGCCATCCACCCGCGGCCGGGCCAGGATCGGCAGGTAATGCCACAGGAACAGCAGTAGCGCACCACTGCCGAACAACACCGACAACCCCAATCCCAGCGGTGTGAACGGCGCCACCAGCACCCGGGCCAGCGCCGCCAGCTGGATCAGCGCGAACGCCCAGGCCATGCTGCGCGGCACCTGCAAGGGGCGCCCGGTGTGGCCCAGGCTGACCCGCGCCATCATTGCCACGATCAATCCGCTCATGGCACCCACGCTCAGGGCATGGGCCGCCAGGCTCGGGTTGATCGCCACCCCGGCATGCCACAAGGCCAGGCCCAGGCAGGCCGGGATCAGCCAGGCGTAGGCCAGGTGCAGCGACCACAGCAGCGGTACCCGCCACAGGCCGCGGTCATGCCACAGCACCAGGCGCATGCCATGCAGCAGCGCCAGGGCCGCGAACAGCAGGGCCAGCGCCGGGTGTGGCTGGTCGCCGAGGCCGAGCACATAGCTGAGCGGCAATGCCACGCTGGCGGCCAGGCAGGCGCGGTCCAGCCACGGCCGGGCCGGCGTAGGGCTCATGCTGCCCAGGCCGCGCCGGGTGAAGAACGGGATCACCCGGCCGCCCAGCATGCTCATCATCGCCGCTACCAGCCACAGCCCGGCGAGCACGCCGTGGCGTTGCCACTGCTCGTTGTGCTTCAGCCAACCGGCCAGGGTCAGCCACTGACAGGCGGCGATCAGCAGTACCAGGACGACGATCGGGTAATTGTTGCGCAGGCGCCGCTGGAGGATCGGGCGGGCCAGGGCCACGGCCACCAGGGGCAGGAAGGCACCCTGGAGCAGCAGCACCAGCCAGGCCGGCAAGGGCAGGAACCAGCTGGCCCGGCCCAGCAGCCAGAGCAGGAACAACCCCTGCAACGGCCGGCCACTGAGGCCGGGGATGCCGCTCCAGTTCTGCACAGCGGTCAGCAGGAAGCCGGCGATGATGGCGGCGGCGAAGCCGAACAGCATCTCGTGGCGGTGCCAGGCCAGCATGCCGCCGGGTGGCTCGGGTTGCAGCGCGCCGGCCAGTACTCCGGCCCACAGCAGCAGGGCGAGCAGGGCGAACAGACTGCCGCCGAGGAAGAATGGGCGAAAACCCAGTGCCCAGAGTGCCTGGCGCGGACGAGCGGTAACGGGCTGGACGAGCATGGCGGGACCTTGGTTCGATCAGAGAGGTTGAATGGGGTACCATCACGAACCGTGCCACTGGCAAAACCCTTGTATATCAGGGTGATGGCACTGTCATGAGTCATTATGACTCTAGTTTTCTGTGGTCTTTTTGACTTTGATTGTTGTCAATTAGACTCGCTTTGCGCGACCTTGGCTCAACCTGGCCAGGTCGCTTCGCTACAGGATCCCGTTGTGACCGAGCTTCTGCGCAACCCGTTGTTGCAATACCTTGCCCGCCTGGCGCCATCCAGCCAGTTGACCATGCGCTATATCCTCCAGGATGCCGCCGATCGCCTGGGGTTCGTCGACTGCGACATCGCCGAGGTGCCCTGGCATCACCTCGAACCAGGCCATGTGGTGGCCCTGGTGGCGGCCTTGCGCGCCGATGGCTATGCCCCCAACACCTCGTCGCTGTACGTCAATGCCGTGCGCGGGGTGATGAACGAGGCCTGGCGCCAAGGCCTGATCGAGCATGAGCAACTGCTGAAGATCCGCGAGATCAAGCCGGCCAGTGGCAGCCGCCTGCCCGCGGGCCGCAACCTGCGGCGCAGCCTGATCCGCGAGCTGATGGACATCTGCGCCGCCGACCCGCGGCCGCAGGGTGTGCGCGATGCGGCGATCCTGGCGCTGCTGTATGGCACCGGCATGCGCAAGTCGGAGTCGGTGGACGTGGACCTGGCCCAGGTGGACTTCCAGGAGCGCAGTATCCAGGTGCTGGCCAAGGGCAATCGGCAGTTGCTCAAGTATGCCCCGGCCTGGGCCTTCGAAAAGCTCCAGGCCTGGCTCGACCTGCGGCGCCAGCAACTGCCGGCGGGCGAGCGCGACGACAGCTTCCTGTTCAACCGTATCCGCCGCGGCAGCCATATCACCCGGGCGCGCATCACCAAGCACGCCATCTACTACATTGCCCGCCAGCGCGGGGCGCAGGTAGGGGCGAAGATCATGCCCCATGACTTTCGCCGGGCGTTCATCACCCGGGTGATCGAGGAGCACGACCTGTCGATCGCGCAGAAACTGGCGCACCACGCCAATATCCAGACCACCGCCGGGTATGACCGGCGCGACGACAACGAGCGGCGCCGGGCGCTGGAGCGGTTCGACTACTGAGCTCAGGCTCAAAGTGTCAGTGGATGCTCGAGGCCAGTTCGAAGATCGGCATGTACATCAGGATCACGATCAGGCCGATCAGCAGGCCGATGAAGGTCATCAGCAACGGCTCGAACAGTTTGACGAACCATTCCACCCAGCGCCCGATCTCCTGGTCGTGGAAGTCGGCGCAGCGCTCGAGCATTTCCCCCAGGTTGCCCGACTGCTCGCCGGCGCGCAGCAGGCGCAGCGACACCGGGGTCACCAGTTGCGCGGCTTCCAGCGCATCCGACAGCGCCAAGCCCTCGGCGACCCGTCGGCTGGCCTGCTCGAGGCTTTCGGCGCCGGCGCTGCCGAGCAGGCCGCGGGCCATGCCCAAGGCAGTGAGGATGGGAATGCCACCCTGCAGAAGGATCCCCAGCGAGCGGTAGAACCGCGCCAGCTCGTACATCACCAGGCGCTGGTGCAAGGCCGGGAGGCGCCGCAGCTGGCGGTGGGCCCAGCGCTGGAGGACGCGCTGGCGGCGCGCAGCGACCAGGGCGCCGATGGCGCCCAGGCTGCCCAGGCCCAGCGGCACCTGCTGGGCATGCAGGAACAGGCCGATCTGCATCAGCACCTGGGACAGCCACGGCAGCTCGCTGCCCATGCCCTCGAACACCAGGCTGAAGCGTGGCACCACGTAGCCCAGCAGGAACAGCACCACGCCGCCGCCGACCAGCAACAGCAGCAAGGGGTAGACCGAGGCGCCGATTAGTTTCTGGCGCACCAGGTCGAGCCGTTGCCGATAGCCGATGTAGCGGCCCAGGGCGTCGCCCAGGGCGCCGGTGCGCTCGCTGGACTGCACCAGGGCCACGTACAGGGCGGGGAACACCCGAGGTTGCAGGGCCAGGGCCTGGGACAGCGAGCGGCCCTCGTAGAGCTGGCGCACCAGTTGTTCGAGGATCTTGCGCGCAGCGCCGTCAGGCGCCTTTTCGGCCAGGCTTTCGAGGGCGTCGATCAACGCCAGGCCGGCGCTGAGCAGGGTGCTCAGCTCCTGGCTGAACAGCACCAGGTCGAACGCCGCGGCGCGACGCCGCCAGGCCAGGCCACGGCGGCGCACGCTGAGCACGCGCAGGCCTTGATCCTCGGCCTGGCGGCGGGCCTGCTCGATATCCTCGGCGTCCACCTGCAGTTGCACCACGCCCTGGTTGCCCAGGGCCTTGAGCTGGTAGCGCATGGCCGGGCTCCTCATTGCCAGCTGGTGATCTCGGCGTTTTCCCCGTCGCCACCGGGCTGGCCGTCCTTGCCCATCGACAGCAGGTCGTATTCGCCGCCGCTCTCGCCAGGCTGCTTGTAGATGTACGGCCGCCCCCAAGGGTCCTGGGGCACGGCCTTTTGCAGGTACGGGCCAGACCAGCGTGCCTCGCCACTGGGGGCAGCCACCAGCGCCTGCAGGCCCTGCTCGCTGCTGGGGTAATGGCCGATCTCCAGGCGGTAGAGGTCCAGGGCCTTGCCCAGGCCTTCGATCTGCGCCCGCGCCACCTTGGCCTCGGAGCGGCCCAGTTGGGCGAAGTACTTGGGCGCGACGATGCCGGCCAACAGGCCGAGCACCACCAGCACCACCAACAGTTCGAGCAGGGTGAAGCCGCGTTGGCCAAGGTTGTTGCGCTGCATGGTGAGTCCTCCGGTGCGTGGGCAGGCTTGCGCAACAGGCCCCATGCAACAGCCGTGCTCGTCTGCCTGGGGCCCTTGCCGCAGGCGCGATGGCAGGCGGCACGCTGCTTGCGTCACAGCCGCAAAGCCCGGCTTCGCGGGGCATTTCCCCCAACATTGGGGCACACGGCGTGGAGGCGACCGACATGGGTGGACTGATCCTGGGAGTGGCCGGGCTGGTGATGGGGCTGGTGGCGCTGGGCGCCCAGGCCGATGTGTACATCTCCCGTGACGGCAAGGGCGGCTTCGTGCTGTCCAACGTGCATCGGCCAGGACGGCACTATGATCGGGTGATCAGCGAAACCGGCATCGCCGGCGGGCCGGTCAATGCGCAACTGGTCACCGGGCGGCCCTACGCCGATGTGGTGGCTGCCGCCGCGTTGGCCAGCGATGTGCCGCAGGCGTTGTTGCATGCGTTGATCAAGGCCGAGTCCGGCTACAACCCCAAGGCTCGCTCGGCCAAGGGCGCGGCGGGGCTGATGCAACTGATGCCGGACACGGCCAAGGAGATGGGCGTCAAGGATGTGCTCGACCCCGAGGCCAACGTGCGCGGCGGGGCGCGTTACCTCAAGCGCATGCTGAAATTGTTCGACAATGACATCACCTTGGCGGTGGCGGCCTACAACGCCGGGCCAGAAGCGGTGTTGAGCCGCGGACGGGTGGTGCCGCCGTTCGCCGAGACCCAGCGCTATGTGCCCAATGTGTTGCGCGAGTATCGCCTGTTGCGGGGCTTGGCCGAGGATTCGCCGCTGTGATCGGCAGGTTTGGCGTGCGGGTAAGGGCGCCCATGGGCCTTCAACACCCATGGCCCCCAACTCTGGGCTATAACCTGTAGACGTGCCCAGCCGCGGAGCCCGCCCATGGACCTCGCCCCCCGCCCCGACACAGCCGATGCCAGTGCCGGGCGCAAGCCGTTCAACCTGCTGCGCTGGTACGCCTGGGTCAGCCTGGCGATCATCGTTTCGGTGGCGGTAGGGCTGGGCCTGATCTCCAGCCGCTTCATCATCAACGAAAGCGTCGAGCGCGACGCGTTGCTCACCGCCCAGTTCATCACCTCCATCGCCGACGCCGAGGTGCGCCATGTGTCGATCCCCAACGTGCGCACCATGGGCGAACTGCTCGACCCGCGCACCGATCACGGCATGCCGGATGTCGACCCCGAGGCCCGGCGCAGGGCCCGGGGCGAGTTCCTCGACCATATCGCCCACCTGCCGGACATGCTCCTGGCCAATATCTATGCCCCCGACCGCACGGTGATCTGGTCGAGCAACCCGGCCTTGATCGGTCGCCTGATCGAATCGGACGACGACCTGGACCAGGCCTTCGAGTACAAGATGCGGGTCTCGGCCAGCTACCACGACTTCGAGCAGGCGCGCAGCGAGCAGAAATTCGTCACCCCGCCCGAACAGCTGTTCATCGAGAACTACATCCCGCTGTTCGACGCCGATGGCGAGAACGTCACCGCCATGGTCGAGATCTACAAGGAACCCCACGACCTGATCGTGCGCATCGAGCATGGCCTGCTGCTGATCTGGCTGGCCATCGCGGTGGGAGCGGGCGTGGTCTATGTCGGGCTGTACGGCATCATGCGCCGGGCCGCGCGGCTGATGGCGGTGCAGCACAAACGCCTGATCGGCAATGAAACCTTTGTCGCCCTGGGCGAGGTGTCGTCGGCGGTGGCCCACAGCCTGCGCAACCCGCTGGCCAGCATCCGCTCCAGCGCCGAATTGGCCCAGGCCTTCGACGAGGGGCCGGCGCAGAAGAACATCAATGACATCATCAGCCAGGTCGACCGCATGTCGCAGTGGGTGCGCGAGCTGTTGCAATCGCTGCGCCCGCTCAACGACGAGGCACAACCGGTGGATGTCGCCCAGGCGCTGGATGACAGCCTGCAGGCCTTCGCCACGGCGCTGGCGCGAGGGGGAATCCGCTTGCGCGTGGCCGAGGTGCCGCGGGTCCAGGTGCTGGGGCAGCCGGTGCTGCTGGGGCAGATCTTCAGCAGCCTGATCGCCAATGCCCTGGAGTCGATGGAGCCGGGCGGCGAGCTGCGCGTGGAGGTGGTGCGGCATGACCGGCGTGGTTTGACCCTGCGCCTCTCGGACACTGGCAAGGGCATGAGCGAGCAGCAACAGCGCCTGGCCTTCCGGCCATTCTTCACCACCAAGCAGGGCGGCCTGGGGGTTGGGTTGGTATTGGTCAAGCGGATCATGGAACGCTTTGGTGGGTCGGTGAGGTTGAGCAGCCGCGTCGGGTTGGGGACGCGGGTCTCGCTCCATTTCCGGGTGATTAAAAGTTGATTTTCTAAATCAATAAGTAGCTGTAAATAATTGTTTTTATTGCATTTATGGTTTTTGGTCTTGTTTCCCCAGATGTGGGGGGATTATCAAGAAATAACTTTAATAAAAGTTTATATGAGACTGTTTATTAAGGATTTTTTTTAATTTAAGACGATGGCCGGTTTTTTGCTTCATCTCACCAGGGCCGACAGTTTGCGACTTGGGTCATGACTGGCGGCCGTTACCGGGCTACCACGGGTAGCGACAGCGTGCTGGTGGCCCCACTGGCGCAAAGGCGGAAACGACGTGATGCAGACGCTCGACAAACAAGCCAGCGACAAAACGGCTGCAGCCGCCACCGGACTGGCCGCGCCGCTGCAGGAGTTCAACCTGCTGCGCTGGTTCTCGCTGGTCAGCCTGCTGATCATCGCGGCGGTGGCCGGCGGCCTGGGCTATGTGTCGACGCGCTTCGTGGTACGCGACAGCGTCGAGCGCGATGCCATGCTCACCGCGCAGTTCATCCAGGCCATGGCCCAGGCCGAGGTGCGTCACTCGCAGTTGCCGCCGGGGGTGACCATGGGCGAGCTGCTCGACCCGCGCCTGGACCAGCAGCACCTGCAGTTCACCCCACAGCTGGCCGAAGCCACCCGGGTGGAGTTCCTCGACCATGTCGAGCACCTGCCCGACACCCTGCTGGCCAACGTCTACGCCCGTGACCACACCGTGGTGTGGTCGACCAACCCGCACTTGATCGGCCAGCGCATCGAGGAGGACGACGACCTCGAGCACGCCTTCCACTCGCGCAAGTCGGTGTCGGCCAGTTACCACAAGGCCGACGAGGAGCGCGAGGAACAGAAGTTCCAGCGCGAGCCGCGGCACCTGTTCATCGAGAACTACATCCCGCTGTTCGACAGCCAAGGCGAGCAGGTGCTGAGCATGGTCGAGATCTACAAGGAACCGCAGGACCTGGTACGGCGCATCCATCGCGGCTATGTGCTGATCTGGGCCTCGACCCTGGTGGGCGGGGCGTTGATCTACTTCGGCCTGTTCTGGATCGTGCGCCGCGCCGCCAGCCTGCTGCATCACCAGCAGGAGCGGTTGGTGGCCAGCGAAACCTACGTGGCCCTGGGGGAGATGTCCTCGGCGGTGGCCCACAGCCTGCGCAACCCGCTGGCCAATATCCGCTCCAGCGCCGAACTGGCCCAGGATATCGCCAGCCCCGCGGCGCAGAAGAACATCGGCGACATCATTACCCAGGTCGACCGCATGTCGCGCTGGGTGCGCGACCTGCTGGTGTCGCTGCGCCCGACCAGCGACGAGCCCGAGGCGGTGGACCTGGTGGCCGCCCTTGAGGATGCCCGGCAAACGTTCGCCCTGCAGATCGAGCGCAACCAGGTGCGTTTCAGCTTCGACGGCCCGGCCGCGCAATGGGTGGCCAGCCAGCCGCTGCAGCTGACGCAGATCCTCAACAGCCTGTTCGCCAACGCCCTGGAGGCCATGCCCCAGGGCGGCGAGTTGCGCGCCGAGGTACGCCAGCTGGAGGGCCAGCAGGCCCAGCTGCAGCTCAGCGACACCGGCAAAGGGATGAACGAGCAGCAACGGCGCATGGTGTTCAAGCCATTTTTCACCACCAAGCAGGGCGGCCTCGGTGTTGGCCTGGCCCTGGTCAAACGGATCATGGAACGCTTTGGCGGCGCGGTCGAACTGACCAGCCGCGAAGAGGAAGGAACCCGCGTCAGCCTGACTTTCAATATCGCAGCGGGAGGGGACCATGGAACACAGCATCCTGGTGGTCGAGGATGATGAAATCCTTGCCGACAACATTCGCACCTACCTGAGCCTCAAGGGTTTCGAGGTCACGGTGTGCCACAGCGCGGAGCTGGCGCTGGAGCAGGTCAAGCGCGCCCAGCCCGACGCCGTGCTGACCGACAACTCGTTGCCGGGCATGAGCGGCCACGACCTGCTGCGTGCCCTGGTGGCCCAGGCGCCGGCACTGAAGGTGATCATGATGACCGGCTACGGCAACGTCGAAGACGCCGTGCTGGCCATGAAGGAGGGCGCCTTCCACTACCTGACCAAGCCGGTGGTGCTGGCCGAGCTCAAGCTGATGCTGGACAAGGCCCTGGCCGCCGAGCGCATGGAGCGCACGCTGTCGTTCTACCAGGAGCGCGAGGCGCAGAAGTCGGGGTTGCAGGCCTTGATTGGCGAGTCGCCGGTGATGCTCGACCTCAAGCACACCCTGCGCCAGTTGCTCGATGCCGAGCGGCGCATGGCCAGCGACGACCTGCCGCCGGTGCTGGTGGAGGGCGAGACGGGCACCGGCAAGGAGCTGGTGGCCCGTGCCCTGCATTTTGACGGCAGCCGCGCCAAGGGGCCGTTCATCGAGTTCAACTGCGCGTCGATCCCGGCCAACCTGCTGGAGGCCGAGCTGTTCGGGCATGAGAAGGGCGCCTTCACCGACGCCAAGGAGCGCCGGGTGGGCCTGGTCGAGGCGGCCGATGGCGGCACGCTGTTCCTCGACGAGATCGGCGAGATGGACCTGGTGCTGCAAGCCAAGCTGCTCAAGCTGCTGGAAGATCGCAGCATCCGCCGCATCGGCGCGGTGAAGGAACGCAAGGTGGACTTGCGGGTGATCAGTGCGACCAACTGCAACCTCGAGCAGATGGTGCAGCAGGGCAAGTTCCGCCGCGACCTGTTCTTCCGCCTGCGCATCATCGCCCTGAAGGTGCCGCGCCTGTATGCCCGGGGCCAGGACATCTTGCGCCTGGCCCGACACTTCCTGGCCCACCACGGGCGGCGCTATGGCAAGCCGAACCTGCGGTTTTCCGCCGAGGCCGAGGCGCTGATGCTTGGCTACAGTTGGCCGGGCAACGTGCGCGAGCTGCGCAACATGCTCGAACAGACCGTGTTGCTGGCCCCCAGCGAGGTGATTGGCGCGCACCAGTTGAACCTATGCATGACCCTGGTCGATGAGCCCCTGGCTGCGCCCGCACCGATGGCCGTGTACGAGGCCCACCGCCACGAGCCGGAGGCGACCGGCAGCTTGCCGGACATGGAGCGCGACATGGTCTGTCGCACGCTCGACCGCACCGACTGGAACGTCACCAAGTCGGCGCGCTTGCTGGGGCTGTCACGGGACATGCTGCGCTACAAGATCGAGAAGCTCGGGCTGAGCCGGCCAGACAAGCGCCAATGGTGACCTGGGCGCGAGCGGCCTTGTGTCGCGATGGGGCGCAAAGCGGCCCCGGCCTTCTTCGCGGCGACGCTGAGAATGTGGGGGCGCTGTGCGCCCCATCGCGACACAAGGCCGCTCCTACAGGGATATAGGGGCCTGGGGGGCTAAGGCTTGCCCGTACCCCCTGACCCATCCCCACCACGCCCCATCCCCTCCGAACCGCTGCCGCCCATCCCGGGCAGGTCGCGATCATCGTTCTGCTCAGCCGGCGGGCTGTCTGGGTCGTTGCCCTTGATCCGCGGGTCGGTATCGCGCGGCATGGGCTGCTCGACGGGGTTCAGGGTGCTGTCGACACCCGGCTTGGGTGCCGGGTTGTGCGGGTCATCGGGGTAGGTGGCGCCGGTTCCGGCGGCCAACGCCAGTGGCGAGGCGAGCAGGGCGGCGAGCAACAGGGCAGCTTTCATGGGGCAGGCTCCTTTGCGAGGAAAGAAAACGGCCCTGCCTGGGCAGGGCCGCTGTCTCACTTGGGCCTTGAGTTGGTCAGCCGGGTGCCATCACGGCGACCGACGGTCACACCACCGTGGACAACAACATGATGAAGATGATGCCGACCACCGAGAGGATGGTCTCCATCATGCTCCAGGTCTTGAAGGTTTCGGCGACGGTCATGTTGAAGTACTGCTTGACCAGCCAGAACCCGGCGTCGTTGACGTGGGACAGGATCAGCGAGCCGGCCCCGGTGGCCAGCACCAGCAGTTCGCGGTTGACCCCCGGTACCAGGTCGATCACCGGGGCGACGATGCCGGCGCCGGTGATGGTGGCCACGGTCGCGGAGCCGGTGGCGATGCGGATCACCGCCGCCACCAGCCAGGCCAGCAGGATCGGCGAGATCTCGGCCTGGACCGCCATCTGGCCGATCACGTTGCCGACCCCGGTGTCCACCAGCATCTGCTTGAAGCCGCCACCGGCACCGACGATCAGCACGATGGCGGCGGTGGGCGCCAGGCTCTGGTCGAGCATCTTCATGATCTGCTGGCGGTTGAAGCCACGCGCCGAACCGAAGGTGTAGAACGCCAGCAGCAGGGCGGCGAGCAGGGCGGTGATCGGGTGGCCGATCAGGTCCATCCACTGGCGCACGATGTGCTCGGCCGGCAGTACCACGTCGGCGAAGGTCTTGAGCAGCATCAGCGCCACCGGCAGCAGCACGGTGATCAGGGTCACGCTGAAGCTTGGCAGGTTGTGCTGGTCCGACTCGCGGGCGATCTGGTCCATCAGCTCCTGGGACGGGTTGCCGGGGATGTAGCGGGAGATGAAGTTACCGAACAGCGGGCCGGCGATCACCGCGGTAGGCAATGCCACCAGCAGGCCATAGAAGATGGTCTTGCCGATGTCGGCGTGGAAGATGCCGATCGCCAGCAGCGGGCCCGGGTGCGGCGGCACCAGGCCGTGGACCACGGAAAGACCGGCCAGCAGCGGAATGCCGATCTTCACCAGCGACACGCCGGAGCGGCGGGCGACGATGAACACCAGCGGGATCAGCAGCACGAAACCGATCTCGAAGAACAGCGGGATACCCACCAGGAAGGCGGCGAACATCATCGCCCAGTGCACCTTCTGCTTGCCGAAGGCGCGGATCAAGGTTTGCGCGATCTGGTCGGCGCCGCCGGAGTCGGCCATCAGCTTGCCGAGCATGGTGCCCAGGGCCAGGACGATGCCGACGAAGCCCAGTACCCCGCCGAAGCCGTCCTGGAACGACTTCATCACCTTGGCCACCGGCATGCCGGAGGTCAGGCCGAGAAAGCCTGCGGCCAGGGTCAGGGCAACGAAGGGGTGGACCTTGAAATGGGTGATCAGCAGGATCAGCCCGACGATGGTGACCAGCGCGTCGAGCAGCAGGAACGTATCAGTAGCTAGTCCGAACATGGATCGTTAGCCTCGGTCTTGTCGTTGTTGTTTTGGTGGAGCGTGTTTCTTGGTCGTTGCTTGCCGCAAGGTACAGAGACAGCGCTATCTTGGGTGAGCTGGAACTACCGCCGGGTCAGGCGGTGCGCGCCAGGGTCCGCTCACCGCCGGGCTTTAGCCAGGTGTGCACGGCTTCGGCCAGGGCTTCGACCGGAGCGGTGGCATCCAGCTCCAGGGTCAGGGGTTCGCCATGGGGCGGTTCCAGGGCGGCGAACTGGCTGTCGATCAGGCTGGCCGGCATGAAGTGGCCGGGGCGCGCACGCACGCGTTGCTCGGCTTGCTGCGGGGTGAGCTCGAGGAACACGAAGCCCAGCGCCGGCACCGCCTCGCGCAAGGTCTCGCGGTAGCGGCGCTTGAGCGCCGAGCAGGTCAGGATCGGGCGTTCGCCCGCGCTGATCGCGTTCTGCAGCGCTTCACCCAGGCGCACCAGCCAACCGGCGCGGTCGTCGTCGTCCAGGGGAATGCCGGCGCTCATCTTGGCGATGTTCGCGGCGGGGTGGAAGGCATCGCCTTCGATCAGGCGGCCGCCGCTGCGCGCGGCAATGGCCGCGCCGATGCAGCTCTTGCCGCATCCAGCCACGCCCATGACCACAATCGCGGACAGGGAAGGGTTCATCTGTACCTCCTGCTGGGTGAGATAGCGCTGTCTTGGCGGTCGTGAGCCAAATCGGTAAGCGCCACCCTCCCGGGTGTTATTGATCTTGTCTTTGGCAGTATGGACGTATAAGGCATGACTGCTACCAGGATTGCATTGCCTGCATCCAGAGACAGCGCTACCTTAGTGACCGTTCCCTCTTCCTGCAAGTGGAAAAACTCCAACTCCCATGTCCCGTATCGGCTCACGCACCACTGGTCGTCCCACCCTGGCAGAAGTCGCCAGGCTTTCCGGGGTTTCCCCCATCACCGCCTCCCGCGCCCTGCGCGGGGTCAGCACGGTCGCCCCGGAGCTGGTGGAAAAGGTCAAGGCCGCGGCGGCCAGCCTGGGCTACGTCGCCAACCCGGCGGCGCGAGCCCTGGCCTCGGCGCGCAGCCAGTCGGTGGTGGTATTGATCCCTTCGCTGTCCAACCAGCTGTTCATCGACACCCTCGAGGCGATCCACGAAGTGATGCGGCCCCGCGGGCTGGAGGTGCTGATCGGCAACTACCACTACGACATCGCCGAGGAAGAGAACCTGATCCGCAACTACCTGGCCTACCAGCCATGCGGCATGTTGCTGACCGGTTTCGAGCGCAGCGAGGCCTCGCGGCAGATGCTCGCCGCCAGCCAAGTGCCCTGCGTGCACATGATGGAACTGGGTGGCGAGGCGGGCGCCTTGTCGGTCGGGTTTTCCCAGTACGAGGCCGGGCGCGCGGCGGCGCGGCACCTGATCGAGCGTGGGCGGCGGCGGTTGGGCTTCATTGCCGCGCAGCTGGACCCACGGGTGATGCAACGGGCCGAGGGGTTCCGCCAGGCATTGGCGCAAGCCGGCTTGCAAGCGCCAGAGCTGGAAATGCTCGACCCGCAGCCGTCGTCGATCGGCCTGGGGGGCGAGTTGTTCAGCCGCCTGCTGGCCCGGGCGCCGGATGTCGATGGTATTTTCTTCTGCAACGACGACCTGGCCCAGGGCGCGATCTTGCAGGCCTTGCGCCAGGGCGTCGAGGTGCCTCGGCAGGTGGCGATGGTCGGCTTCAACGACTTGCCGGGTTCGGCGCACATGGTGCCGCGGCTGACCTCGATCCGCACGCCGCGGGCGGCAGTGGGGCGCGGCGCGGCGCAGGCCTTGCTGGGCATGCTCGATGGCAAGCGCGGTGCGGATGCGCAGCAGGACCTGGGCTTCGAGCTGATGGTGCGGGAGAGTTCCTGAGCTGGCGGGGTTACGGTGCGTAGGCACCGGCTACCGAGTTACCTGGTTCGCCAGCAAGGCTGGCTTGTATGGTAGGACTTGAAGGGAGGAGGAGGGACAAAGTTGGCTTCTGACTGTTAGC
>NZ_JAMYBV010000035.1:0-37808 GCF_024126635.1 Pseudomonas sp. VA159-2
GTCAAGCGCTGGGGCCCAGGATGGGCCCTACAGCGCGGTCCTCCCGGGAGCAAGGCCGGAGTGAGGGAACCCCGGAGCGTGGTCGACGGCCTATGGCTGACCAGCGGCGTGTCGTTCATCAATGTGCGGCGCAAAGTCGACATCGACTACGCGGTAAACGCCAACCGCACCGACTTCCCGCAGCACGTCGACTACGACAACTGGAGCGTCGCCCCGCGCATCGGCCTGCGCTACGAGTTCGCGCCGAACCTGCAGGTGTACAGCAACTTCAGCCGCAGCATCGACCCGCCCGCCTCGTGGGAATACTCAGGCTCTGGCCCGCCCCTGCCCTACATGCGCCCGCTGGTGGAGCAGAAGGCCAACACCTTCGAGGTCGGCATCAAGGGCAGCCATGGCATCTTCGACGGCAGCCTGGCGCTGTACCGCTCGTGGATCCACGACGAACTGCTGAACGTGCAGATCATCCCCGCCACCACCGCCGCGGTCACCGGCGCGTTCAACGCCTCGCCGACTATCCACCAGGGCATCGAGGCCGGGCTCAATACGCGCCTGTGGCAGAGCGACCAGGGCGACCTGGTGCGCTGGCGCCAGGTCTACACCTACAACGATTTCTATTACCGCCACGACAGCACCTTCGGCGACAACCAGTTGCCGGGCGTGCCCAAGCATATCTACCAGGGCGAGCTGCAGTACCAGGACCACAGCGGCTGGTACACCGGAGTGAATGTGCAGTCGGCGTCGCGCACGGCGGTGGACTATGCCAACAGCCTGTATGCGCCGTCGTACACGATCTGGGGGGCGAACCTGGGCTACGAGGCGCCCAAGGGCGACTGGAAGGTCTCGCTGGATATGAAGAACCTGGCGAACAAGGCCTACGTGACAGCGGTGACGCCGGTGTACAACGCCCAAGGGCAGGACACCGCGTCGTTCTGGCCCGGGGATGGGATCGGCGCCTATGTCGGGCTCGAGTTGAGGTACTGACGCCGCGACGCCTGGTTCGCCAGCATGGCTGGCTCCTACGGGCGGGCAGGTCACAGACGGCGTAGGAGCCGGCTTGCCGGCGAACACCGGCGCAGCCGGTGCCATCATCGTGGCGCTGGCTTCGCCAGCTCAGGAGCCGGCGCCCGCGCGCTCGATCACCTCGGCCCAGGTGTCGTTCTCGTCGTACACCACGGTGAACCAGGGATACAGCTGCGTGCGGTGTTCGTAGTTCGCCCAGGTTTCGCCAACCTGCTCGCCGTTGGCACGGATGATCCGGATCTCGCGCCCCAGGGCGTCATACACGTGGGTGTCCGCGTAGATCCCCTCGCGGGCGCTGTCATCCCCTACCCAACGCCAGTCGTCCAGATAGAAAGGCAGCCACTGGCGCACCGCCTGGCCCTTGTTGTCGTACTCGGTCTTGCCGCTGACGGCCCAACGCACAGGCGCATCCACCAGCACCGCGCGGCCCTGATCATCCGTTTGCAGGCCACCGGCCTCGGTGCGCACAAAGGCTTTGCCGGGCGGGTTGAGCCGGGCGCTCTGCAGCACTTGCCCACCACCATTGAGCAGCACCGCCACACGCACCTGTTGCTCGGGGTCGGGGTCGTAGCGATCGGTCTGGACATGGATCACATGGGGCGGTGCTTGCCCGCTCATCCGGGGCGCGATGCCATCCTTGCGCAGGCGTTGCGCATCACGTTGCCAGGCCAGGGCACCACAGCGCCGCTCCAGGTCGACACTGCCATCGGCGCGTAGCGCCCAGGGCATCCAGGTATCGGCGACATAGGTAAACGCCTCGGCCACCGGTACCTGCTTGCTGGCGTTCAACGCCACCGCCGCGTCGACACTCAGCGGCGCCAGGAACGCCTTGTCCTTGCTATACCCCACCGCGACCGGTTGTACCGGCTTGACCGGCCTCTCGCTACTGCCGGGGGTTTCGGTGCCGTAGAACCGTGTCGACATGACCCGTCCCAAAGCATCGAGCTCAACCTCGTGGGTATTGTCGTTGGGGTCCTTGATCCGCACCGGGACGCCAAAGCGCCAGTCGTAGGCCTCGACAAGGGTCGTCAGGCCTGCCGCGTCGATCACCGCCTGCACGGCGATATCGTGGGTGCTGTAGCGCAACTCGCTGGGGCCGACCAGGGTGCTGTCCTGAGTGCGCGCTGGCAACCAGAAGCGCCCAGCAGGCAGATACTCGGTAATGCCGTGATGGCCGCAATAGGCCTCCTCGACCGCAGGCCCCCAGGGAATGCCCGGTGCGCCGCGATCATCCGGGTCATGGGGATCTTCCAACTCCTCATCCTCGGGCGGGCGGTTCATGGCGACATAGCCGCCGCGCTTGAGCAAGGCCTCGAGCGACTCCTCCTGCACCCGGCCATCCAGTTCGGCGTCGATCTCGCGCAGCCATTGCTTGGCCGCTGGCAACGCCACTTCGAGCGACTCGCTCGCCCACAGCACGATGCGCCAGAACAAGGCTTGCGCGCGAGCCGCGTAAAGTGCTTCGGCCAGTGCCTTGTACAGGCTATTCGCCTTGGTGCCACCTGCGCCCTCTGCGGCGAGGTACCAGGCCATCACCGCCCATAGATGCTCATCCGGCACGCGACTTTGCTCATGCAGGCGTGCTTGCAACCCAGAGGGAAGCTCTGCGGCCTCGGCCGCCAATAACCGTCGTTGCAACGCTTGCACGGCAATGACAGTCTTCAGCGCGCCACGCATCGCCTCGCACGCCGCCCCATCCTTAGCCGCAACGGGCGCATAGGCGGCTACCAGCGCATACAGCACCTCAAGTGTCGGCGGGCAAGGCACCCGCAGGCGCATTCGCTCGAGCATGTCCGTGGCCGTGTCCGGCGTCTCCAGCCCATCCCTGACCAGTTGCCGCAAGGTCTGGGTGAAGGTCGGCCGGAGCGCGTCCAGCGCGGCCTTGTCGAGCATCGCGGTGCGGGTGTAGGCCTTGAGGGCCTGGCGCGATGGCGTGTTGCTCACGCCCGTGCCATCGGCCTTGCGCCAGATGACCTTTTCGTAACCGGCGAAGGTGGTGCGGCTCGGCTCGTCCCATTTGAAGTCAGCCAGCCCTTCGACGGTGAAGCCTTGCTTGGGCACCTCGCCCGCTTGCAGTCGAATCACGTCTCGGCGCGTCGCATCCGGCAGACCGATGACGAAGTCGTCGCCCGCCACCAGGTTGTGCAGGCTGGTCCGGGTCAGGTTGAGCCAACAGGTATATTGCTGCGGATCGAGGCTGTCGACGATCAACCCTTCTGGCAGGTCTTGCGGATAATACCTGCGCTCATTTTCCTCGGTCGCCAGGTCTGTCTCGGTCAGTTGCCGCGGATAATGAACGGCGACACTGGCCAGCGGGTTGCCGTACTCATCCGCCTGCAGCGTGAGGGTTTGGGCAATCTGCGGATCCTCGGTGATGCGCTCGCATACGAACGACAGCGCTTGCACGGTGCTGACCTGCGCCACGGGATGTTGTGGGTCGGGCATCGCGTAGGCCCGGACCTGCAAGCGCTGGCGGCTGACACTGTAGGGCCGGTCGGCGCCTGCAGCACCATCTTGCCCATACACCTCGGTACGCATCACCTGGCCGCGCACGGCCCGGTACAGCCAGGCCCGCAAGGCCGAACCCGGGACAGGCACGTCATCCTGCTCGCCCTGCGCGGTCCAGCGGGTGAAGCGCACGGTGTCGGGGGCGAAGTCTTTGTCCATATCGCTGAAAGCCCCCTGCGCACTGCCATCGTGCGCTTCCAGGCCGGTGTAGAACCAGGTGCAGGTACGCATCGGCGGCGACAGCTCGGCGGCGCTGGTAGCCGACCGCTCATGGCTGTCGATCTGCACGAGCCGGGCGAAGCCGGCGAACTCGCGCTCTTCGGGATCCCAAACACCCCCCAGGTAGGTGGTCTCGCTGCCCAGGCACAGGCCGGTGATGTCGTTGACCGTGGTCACGCGGCTGACAGTGTGGACAGGGAACGGCAGGTAGCTGACCGCAGACGTGCCCGCGCCGGCCGCGGCCTTTTCGTCCAGCCAGGCCTGTGCCGAGCTGCGGTACTCCAGCAAGGTGCGCGAACCGGCATTGTCCACCACTTGCTCGAGCAGCCAGGGTCGCCGGTCGTTGAAGCGGAACAGCCAGCTGCGCGGGCGCAGGTTAGGTCCGCCATGGGGCACGGTCAGCAGCAGGTCGGCGGTGCCCTGCCCGCGAATATCGGCAACCTGTAGCTGGCACGTCGCATCGAAAAGCACCCCGGGCGGGGCCGGGATACTGTCGCCTTCGACATAGCGGTTGCCACATTGGCTGACGAACACCCGGATGCGCTCTGGCTCCAGATACAGAATATCCGTGGTACCCGCACCGTCGGTGTCGGCCAGCCACACCCGCGAGGCATTGAAGCGGTCCACCGCGAACCCCGGAATCGCCACGGCTTCGGCGAAGTTGCCGTAGCCCAGCGACGGCCACAAGGTCACCCCCTGGCCGGTGATCCGCAGCAGATGCTGCTGGCCGCTGCCGCAGGGGTCGGCGAACGCCACCAGTTGCAGTTCGGATGCCGCCAACGACGGCAAAGGCTCGTTGCCCTGGTACTGCTGGATGACAGCGGCAGACCAGCCGGCCTTGCCGTTGGCGGGATAGACCCGCACCGTCCTGGGGCCTAACGGCAACAACACGACATCTTGCAGGCCGTTGCCGGTCAGGTCGGCCAGGCGCGCCTGGGGATGGCCGAGCTCCGCGGGCATCGTCAGCGGCGTCATCGCGCTCCACTGCCCATCGGGGTTGAGGGTGATGCTGCCACGAACGCTGCCGGTAACCAGCCACTCCAGCCGACCATCGCCATCCAGGTCGGCCAAGGTGCCGTTCATGCAGGGACGTAGCGGCAACAGCTGTGGCGGGCCCCAGGTAATGGCATCCTTGAGCGCCACCCTGCCTGGCTTGGACGCCAACCACTGCGCGAGGGCCCGCGCTTCCAGGCGCTGAAAGGCCGCATGGCGCCACGGGCCGCCGTGCACGGGTGTCAGTTCCCGCCAGATTGGCGTGGTCAAGCGTTGGGGCCGCCGGTACATCCAGGCATCGCGGTCCTTGTACAGCAGACCCGGTACACCTTCGCCAAACAAGTCCACCAGTTGCCAGGCGTGCTCCCAGAACCCCTCCAGGGCCGGCATGGCTTCCCAGCGGGGCGCCCCCCGGCCTGGGAGGGTCATCTGGAACTCCAACGGCGGCATCCGGGTATGGGCGTCGTAGGTGATCTGCTGCACGGACTCCAACAAGCTGGTCACGCTGCTGCTGGTGTATTTCAGGTGCAAACGCTCAACCAGCACCGGGGTATCCCCTTCCTCGTACGGCGTCTTGCCCATGCGCCGCCACAACAGCACGTCGCGGCACAGGCGGCGAATCCGTACCTCGAAGCCATAGCGCCAGAACGAATGGCGGTCCGCACGCACCGGCCATGGATCATCGGTTTCCAGCACCGGTGGCACGCAGGGATCGGCGCCGCGCTCGCCGTAATCGAACAGCGTGAATTCCTTGAACTGGGCTTCGTCGAAAGCACTGCGAGGCAATAAAAAATCAAACGAAGGTGAAACATTTTTGCTGTATACCGCACTGAGGTAGAGATGAGCGCCCCCTGGGTGGGCAGCGCATTCATCGCCATCGCACCCCTGCTCGTTCTCCTCTCGGTAGCGATACACCACATGCTCGCCATACCGCGAGACCGTCTCCTCCAGATACCAGCCGGCCACGCGATCCGCAGACAGCGGGTCACGCAAGCGCGCCGACCAGCCATACAGCGACAGGCTGCCATCCGCCAGCTTGTGCACCCAGAAGCCTGCATCCTTTTCCTGTCCTGGGGCCGTCCAGTGCTGCAAGCACTCCGCGCGACTGCCGAAACGCGACCACCAGAAGGTGACCTGGAACTCCGGTGAGCCGGGCCAGAACGGCAACCGGCGCGTTTGGCTCCCCCCGCGCAGGATCTCCTGGCCATTGGGTCCGACCATACGATCGTTGCCGTCGTACTTGGGGAAACCGAAGCGCGTCATGCGCAACACAGCGGGCAACGGGCAGTCCCAACCGGCACCGAAGGGGCCATTGCCCCCCGCCGAGGAATACTGCAGTGTCAGCTCGGCAGACAAACTCCGCCCCTTGGGCGATGGCAGCGGCAATTGCCAGCCGGCGGCGCCGTCGGGGCCACCGGCGGACAACATGCCGCCACCGATGGAGACGGTGCCACCGCCTTTGGGCAAGGAAGGTGCGGGTGCGCCTGAAACGCCACGCTCATCCGCAGCAGGGGCTGCGGCGCTCACAGGTTCCAGCATGTTTGACTCCTGCACGGGCAAGGTAATGAACAGCGTCTAGCGCAGGCAAGCGCCAAGGGAATACAGCCGAGCCGCCTCACAGCACATGAACAGTTCCAGCCTTGACCGGTGCTTTGAACAGTGAACAACTAAAGCTCAACTCCCCTTTCGCACCACTGACTGTGCCAGTCACACTCCACCGGGTGGAATCCTTTGCCGCATCCACTGGATTGCCCTTGCCAAGGCCTGGCACCGCCTTCCAACTTGACGGGTACTGGTCGTCTTTGATGGTCAACTCCAGGCTCAACTTAAGCGCTGCCAACGGCGAATTCTTCTTATGCTTGACGAGCATGTCGCGGGGCAGATGGCTGATAAGAGGATCATAATCGGGCACCCATGCTATTTCTTTCCCCAAGTCAGTCGACATCAGCACCGCCACCCCCAACGGGAGCCGCGTCGTAAACTTGTCCAGCTCGACCTCCAAGTTAAAAATGCCGCTGGTTTGGGTTTTGGGTTGCATTTTCCATGTCGCGCCATCCACATGAATATCATTGTCGCGCCCATAGTCCGGCGATGGCGTTATATCGCCCTGTCCCACCCCACCATTCGCGACGCTGACAAAATGCAACTTCATTTTGAGGCCCAAGCTATAAAGCGCACTGCCTTTGTGGGGGATATATTTGATTTCTCCCGGACTTTCCAGCCAGAAACACCCGCCTGTCAATACCTCGGAGCCGGTCACCACCAATCGGCCTTCATCCCCCAGGTTTCTGGCCAACACCGCACACTTTTCCCACAACAGTGGCTTTTTGAACCCTGGGATCGTGACCGACAACCCAAATGTGCCACTCTTTTCTTTCGCGGATACTTTCCAGGGCACACCGTTTTCCTTCAGTGGGGTGCCCTTCCCGTAACCAGGGTCCGCGCCCACGTCTGCCTCAACAAGCTCACCGGTTCTGCTGAAGCCGAGCGTCGCCTCCAACCCGGCCTTGGCCAATGGGCTGCCGGTACGGGCCTTCAATAGCAACTCTTTGGTTTCTTTGCGCCAGTAAATATCGGTGCCATCGATGTTGTCGCCAGCCGATGTCAGGCCCGCCTCGTCCGCCAGATCTTCAGACATCAGGATCCCAGCGCCCATCACCCAAGCTTGTGCAAACGCGTCACTGAGCAGGGTCAAGCCAAAGGTACCGCTCGGCAGTTGTTCTCCAGTACCCCGTTGCCCCGTCAATTTCCAGAACGCGGCATTGCTCGACAATTGTTGCGGCATTCCATACTCGGGCTCTGGTTTGACATGTTCTTTGCGCGTCGTATTGGCCTGTTCGTCGAATTGCAGTCGATAGTCGAAACCCAGCCCTGTCACCGGGCTGTCAGGCATGGCCTCGATGCGCAGGGTCTGAGGGCTTGCCGTGTCGCCGTACCAGAGGATGAACGGCTTGGTGGCGGACCATTCGCCCAGCGTGATCGTGAACTCATCCTCCAGGCGCGGCGAGATCATCGCGCAACGCGGCAAGGTGACCGAGCCTAGTCCCTTAACCTCGATCTGCAACTTGAACCAACCGCTTTTCGCTTGGCCTATGAGGGCCCAGTCGGCAGTCCCTGCCTCGAACTCAGCCCATTCGTCAAACTCGGGCTCAGGCTTGATATCCCCGGCCACCAACGCACCATCCTTTTCGAACACCAGGCATGCCTCGAGCGGCATCTTGGCCAAGGGGCTATCAGCCAAGGCGCGTAACGCCAGGGTATAGGCAGTACCTCTGCGGCAGATCGGCGCCTCGAACGCTTCGAGCTCCTCTGCCAGCGGACGCATCTGCACGCCTTTGAGCCCGTAGCCCACCTTCAAGCCTTCAACCAGCGCTTGCAGGCTAAAAATGCCGCGTACAGCCGAGCCCGCCGTAATCGTCCACGTCAACCCGGTCTTGGTCATCTCCCGTGGTTCATTGGCGCCCAGGTCGATCCCCAGGGTTTCACCGTCCGGCCAGTCCAGCCACACCTTTTTATCAACGAAGTCCTTTTCTCCAGCCTTGGGGCCCAGGGTCAGCGTGTATTGCTGCCCGCAGATCAACTGCAGTTCACCCCACTTGAACGCTTCAATCGGATCACTACCGAGCAGGAACTCCATTTGCGCAGGCCACGGGCTGGTCTCGAACACATTGAATACATGACTTTCAGTGCTTGGCCGGTCGAAGCCATCGGTACACTCGGCTTCGACCACCATTTGCCCGTTGTCATCGATATCCTCGCGGGTCGGCGTGTACTTGAATAGCGACTGTCCCTTATCGTCTGTGACTATCGTTGTGTGCTCCTTGCCGTTGATCTTCCAGCGCACCTCGATACCTGCCAGCCCGGCGGCGGAAAATGGCGACTTCACGCTGGCGATCACTTGCGCTTCGTCACCCTGGTCGATGATCAACCCGGCGTTGCTGGCGTCCAGCTTGCTGATGTCGTACCTGAAGTGGCCCACCTTCACCGCAAACGCATGCTTGGGCGCTATCCAGTAACTGCCCAAGCCAAGGGTGGTCGCACCGGACTGCAGCCAAGACTCGTCAGTCAGTGCAAGCTGCCAATCGGTATCCACGCCTGCGGACAACAGCTGGTAAGACTCAGGCTGGTCGGCGTCGTCGACATTGAGTAACGGGCGCGCGGTCAAGCCATAGTTCCCAGGTGGCAAGCCGTTCTCATCCAGCCATTGCAAACTGCAGCGCTGTACTTCCCAGGCATCACCCTTGGCAACCTGTACGCTCAAGACTGGCTTGGCACCATGGCACAGCAGGTAAGGCGCCTTGGTCTGATCAGGCACGCCCGCGTCCGGCGGATCGGTGTGCAGCGTCAATTTCTCCACACCGGGCTCGCCCAGGTGCGCATGCAATTGCACAGCGGTGAGGTACAGAAAAGGCCTACCGGTTTCAACAGGTGTGTCGAACTGCACCCGGACACGTTCCAGCTTGTCGGTTACCGTGCTCATGTCCAAGGCCAATGGCGTCAGCGTCTGCCACTCGCGCACCTGCTCGCCCTCGCCTCCCCTTGGTGTGCCCAGGCCTCGCAAGGGCTCGTAGAACAGTCGCTCGGCGGGTTTTCCTTCCCTGAGCGCCCAGACCGTCAGCCAGCAAGTATCGAAATACAGTACATCGTACTTGCAGCCCAAGGAGTACCCAGGTGGCGTCGGCGCCCCGGGGTCATAGGTAATGGGTAGCTCGATATCCTGTTGCAGCCAGGTATCTGCGTTGATTCTGATGTAGGGATCGCTTCCTGGCCCGGTCGTGAAGTTGTTACTTTTGCATAACCAAGGTTTGTCCTCGGTTGTTTGCCGTTGTGGGCGGAACAACCCCAGGAGCGACCGCCACACGCGCATGAACCACGGGTTCGGCCAGCCAATGCTGTCTGATGGGAAGTTAGGCGCCTGTACGATATTGTGACCCGGCGTTTGCGTAGCCTCACCGAGGTTGTTGGCAACTTGCAGTTCATTAATGTTGGACATGTCCATCCCCTTGTTCCCAGCCCGTCATCGCAGGTTTTCTCCGCGCCAACTGGGGCGCCGCCCCCTGAATTGTTCAATACACCGCCGCATCACCCGCCGCCCTCGGTGGCACTGCTTCGAGCAGGTCTTCAACCTCCTGTTCAAACTGCGAATCGCCACGCAAAGCGTGATAGGCGACATGCACGATGATGTCGCTGAGGCTCGCGAGCAGGTCGCCCTGGCTGGCATGACGCGGCAAGCGCAGATGCCAAGTCGACACGGCCCCACTACCCTCGTACGGAAAGTAGCGTTCATCGCCCGGATCGAAGTTGAACATGCCCGTGTCACGGTCTGCCGTGGAGTGGCACGTACGCTGCCCAGGGCGCAGGCTCAGCATCACGTTGCGATCGTTGACTGGCTCTGTGGTTGCTTTTGCCGAGAGGTACCTCACGCCCTCGATATCCGGCTTGGTCAGCAACTGGCTTTGGCTCTGGCGCAACTCGACGCGCATGTTCTGGTAAGGGAACATCAATGCCGGCATGCTCAAGGCCAGGCTGTGCAGCCGGCGCTGGTAATGACCGGGGTAGTCTTCGTTGTACAGGTCTTCGGAGAGGGTGAACCACAACTCGCCTTTGCCGGTCAGGATCGATTGCAGCGTGTCCTTTTTGGGGTCATAGGCCTCCCCCGTCTCCTTGCACACCAAGCCCGCCTGGAGCAACGCTTGCAGCGACACGTCCTTGCGGATCTCCAATTGCCGCTCGTTGCGCATCAGCCACTCTTGCAGCAGGCGCTCCAGGTCCATCTTCAGGTCGCCGAAGGCGTTCAGGCCGTAGCGGTCGGCGCGCCACACCACCGGGCGCAGGATCCGCGTGTCATAGCGACCGGTTTCAAATTGCCAGCAGGCCTCGGCGGCATTGCACAGGCTGACGGCCACATCGAAACAGGTCGCATACCAACCAGAGGCCTGCGCCCGGAGCCAACCGTACAGCGACGCGCTGGTCGACTTGTTCTGATAGAACTGGTGAAGCTGCTGGGCCTGTGCCAGTAGCTGGCGGCTGTGCAACAGCGCGCGGTTGGCGGCCAAGGTGGCATGTTTCTGCGCCTGCAGTTGCTTGTCGATGGCCTGCAGGTTCTTTTCCGCCAGGCCAAGCTGCAAGCGCCAATCCTGCTCACGACGCTGGTAGCCTGCCGTTTCGCGCAGTATGCCCGCGGCAACATCCTCGGCCCCTGCCCAGATCTGCCCGCCATACCCCAGGGCCATCAACGCGGCGCCGAAGTTCATCCCGCCATTGGCCAGCCCGAATACATTGGGCGCCGCAGTCAGCGCTTGCCCGGCCGACTGCATCACGCCAGCGCTCGTAGACAGCAAGCGGGCGTGGGCAGTCAGGGTCATCGCCGCGATTTCCTGGGCACTCAAGCCTTTGTCGAGCAGGCCCCGGTAATGATCGCGTTGCACTGCAACAACACTGCGCTGGGCCTCCAGGGCCTCCAGGGTTTTCGCTTGCTGTTCGTGGAGTTGCTCCTGAATACCGATGACATAACCGGCGATCTGCGCGGCATGCTCGAACTGCAAGGCCTCGAGCTGGGTGCGCTCCTCCATCTCCATGAAACCGCGTAGTTGCTCGCCGAACTGCATCAGCGCCGCCACGGTCTCCTGGGCCTTGGCCACCACCGTGCGGAAGCGATACGGCGGCACCAGCATGCGATGACCTTGCAGGTGCGAGGGGCCACCGGCACCGCCCATGCGCGCCAACAACAGGTCGAAGGGGTTGGCCACCGGGTCGTACAACGGCAGTTGCATCGGGTTGCCGTCGATACTGAGGAAGTGCCGCAGGTTGTATTGACGATGGTCGAGCACTTGCCATACATCCAGCAATTGCTGGTTGATCGGGAGTCGAAATGCAGGGTGCGCCGCTGCGCCAACCCACAGGAAGGTGTCCAGGCGCTTGGGCAGGTTCGCAGGCTGCAGCCCTTGCTCGTGGCGCAACAGCGCGGCCTCGTCGGGCCCGGTTTCCAGCACTTGTGCGAGTGTGGCCGGCTCCCAGGTGCTGACCGTTCGCGCATCCGGGGCCTCGCCCATCAAGCCCTTGGCCCGCAGGTAGAGGTCCTCGGCCCGCTTCACGCTGGCACGCGTCTGCTGGCGAAACTCCAGGTCCCCTTCGTCGATCAGCAGTTGCACGTACTGGAGGAACACCGCCTTGCGGTAATGGGAGGGCGCATGCAAGGCAATGACGTGGGGGTCGACCAACTGATGCTCCAGGCCGGGGGCCTCGGTATCGTCCTGTAGCAGCCAGGCACACCCCCAGTAGTCGACGCCCGCCATTTCGGTTGCCGGCTGCCGGCGTTGCGGATTGAAGATCAGCCCCAGCCAGTCACGGGCCTCGGCGAAGCGCTGTTCTTCCTGCAAACGCGAGGCGATGGCCTGGGGAACGTGGAAAAACAGCTCGCGCAGGTAAAGACCATAGGCATCGAAATAGCCCAGGGCAGGATCCTCGTCGCTGCGTTGCCAGCCCAGGTAGGTATCGCCTCGCAGCGTTGACTGGTAGAGCGGCTCGCGCAGGTGTTGCGCCTCCCAGGCAAACACGGCCTGGGGCGAGACCTCAGCTCGATTGATCAGGTCGGTGACTTGTAGCGAATTAAGCCGCACGGCCAGTGAATTGGTCGAATTGCCCAGTTTGTCGAAGACCAGGAAATCAACGCCGCTACCCTGCGATTCCAGATAAGGCACCCAGGCGCCCGTGGGGTCTGTATGTTTGACCACGGTCACGCTGAAGTCGCCCTCCGGATCTTTGTCTGCGCTGGGCCGCCAGGTGACCTTGAGTGGGTTGGTCTGGCTTGTGTCCCAGTCAAGCTCTATCCAGGGCGAGGCCGCCGCACCGTTGAGCGTCACCTCACCTTCCCACGACGTGGAGCCGCTCGTGCTCAGCTTCATTTTCACGGAGGCATCGCTTTGCGGGTGCACCGTGATGAAATTGTTGCCGTTGACCAGCTTTGTAAAGGTGCCGCCGGCGACCATGAACTCAAAACCCGCACCGTCTTTGATTTGCTGCAAGGTATAGGTGGCAAGTTGACTCGGGTTTGTCAGTTTGACCGGCTTGCTCGACTGCGCCCAGCCATAGGCGCTGGCACTGAATGTGTCCAGAACCACCTCGGCTGCCAGCCCGGCATGCTTGAGCACCACCGTCAACCCCGTCGGTGCCGTGGCAATAGCGCAACTGAACCACAGCTCATTGTTCGGCCCTGTGCTGACTTCAACGCGCAGCTGATTGCCGTTGTCAAGGGCTGCGACATGAGACAGGTACACCCATGCCGGTGCCTGGACTGCCCGCACTTCGCTGCTGCGGCCACGCAAGGACAGCCGGTGCTTGTCGCCGCGTTGCTCGAGGTAGGCCTCCAGGCTCAAGTAGGGGTTTCTCGGATCTTTTTCAGCGAGCGGGGGGTCGCGCTTGACGGTCTTCAACTCATACTCGGCGTCCGCAAGGCGACGCTGCAGGTAGCGCTTGCCGGCGGCCGCCCCAGGGAAGAAGTAGGTAAACAGCTTGCCCCTGGCGGTGGCCGAGAACGCAGTGTTCGTGGCTATGACACGCTTGAGCACATCACGCTGCAGGGTGAACACTTCCTTGGCGGCAGCCATCGCGACGTCGACCCCGAACTTGAGGGCGACGAGCATCTGGTCATCGCTGCCGCGCACACGCTCCACCGCCGTGGCCAGGAGCTGCGCGACGAACGTGGGCGCCACTTCTTCGCCGTCCTGCTGTTTTACCGGCACAAGCTCATCATGCGCCCACAGCACCTCTGGCGCGGACCACTGTTCATCCAGCCCTAAATAGACAAGCTGCAATTTCAGCGGGTAGCGCCAGAGCTTTGGCTCATCATCTGACGGCTCCCCTGGGGCATCGACAGGCACCTCGACCCGCGCATCATGCTGCAGCCAGACCAACTGCAAGCGCCCAGCGAATCGCAGCAGCCGTGCTTCGAGCACCGTCCCTCCCGCGGGCAGCTTGATGTCCTGCCATTCGCTCCAGGCATCCGGCAGGATATGCGTGGAGCCCTGGTCCAGGCGGACCTTGGCCTTGCGCCAGGAGTAGCGCGGCGGGCTGGCGGTGTCGCTGCCCAGCAAGTAGTAGTCCGAGTTGGCAAAGGTATAGCCGGTATAGTGATCGCCATCCTGGTAGCCACCCCGGTAATCGATGAAGCCGGACAGGACGCGAATACTGTTTTGCTGCTCATACCCTTTCAGGTAGGTGCGCACGGCGCTGTAAATGGTCTCGTCCTTGAGGCGCCCCTGGCCCAGGTCGACGAGCAACTGCTTGAACAACGCCGTGGCATCCAGACGCAGGTCGTAACGAATGTAGTTTTCCGGATAGTCTTCCAGTAGCTGATACGCCGCCCACACCGAGTGATTCGACATGGCCTGTGCCCAGAACACCTTCAGTTGCGCTGGGAAGTCGGTGTCGTAACCAGGCTCGATATTGTCGAAGATCGAGTGGATATGGCTGACGGTGCAGGCCTGGGCCTCGGCCACGAAACTGGTGGCGACCGCCGAGGTGGCCTGGGTGTCGGTCTTGAAATAGCGGTCCAGGTGATCGGGGGTGATCATGTTCAACCCCGCTACGCCGAGGATGTCCGGCATGTAGTGGTGCATGTACAGATCGCGCAAGGCATCCCGCTCTTGCTCGTTCAGTAGATTGCGCAGTGCTGTGTCCATGGTGGCCTCGCAATATGCTGTAACGTTGGCTTAGCGGGGGCGTGCCGTGGCGAGCGCCTCGGCAGCAGGTACCACCGTGATCGCGCACTGAACACTCTCCTGGGCATGGCGGTACCGGATGGCGAAGCGCGTGGTGGTCTGGAATTTCAAACCCTTGTTTCTGCTGGTGATGGTCCAGCGCAGTTTGGGCTTGCCCTTCTCGAGGTCCAGCCATTCCCCAAAGCCCTTGTCGAATGTCAAGCCCAGCGACGCTGCGGAGGCGCCTTCACCGGATACCAGTTGCACGCGTTCCTTGAGCTCCAGCACTGGATGATCTGTTGGCAGGATGTAGTCCAGGTAGTAGGTTTGGGCGTCGTCCCCCTCCGGCTCATGGAGGGTGAACGACGCACCCTCGCCGACCCGCTGGGATTCGTGGACCCATTCAATACGCGCATTCAGCGCATCCACGATTGGAATTGACGGGAAGCGATGGCGATCAGCGGGGTCTTGTTGCCACTTGCGTAGATGTCCCTCCATTTCCATCGTGGATTGCGGTTCTGGCAATGCAACGAACTGTGCGCGGGCATAACCATCGGGGCCAACGTAGACATCTTCAGACGGAACCCCTGGAGGCGTATAGATCACGGGGAAATTGATGACTGGCTTGCCATCGGAGCTGAACACCTTGACGGCATACTTGACAA
Organism: Pseudomonas sp. VA159-2; assembly: GCF_024126635.1. Lineage (NCBI taxonomy): Bacteria > Pseudomonadati > Pseudomonadota > Gammaproteobacteria > Pseudomonadales > Pseudomonadaceae > Pseudomonas > Pseudomonas sp. VA159-2. The sequence goes on from NZ_JAMYBV010000035.1 coordinate 15,104, forward strand.
CATCATCGCCCCCGCGTACTGGCCAAGATTCGGGGTCGACCCAAACGATATCCTCGGCGTCAATCAAGACATCGATCTCCAGCTTGCCTGCCGAATCCGCATGGCCCTCTTCAGGGCTCACCGTTACCGTCAGCGTGCCTGCGGCGCTGGCGACCAGCGTTGCCCAGACCCAGCCATAATCATCGCTGACACTTTGCTCGTCTTTGATAACCGTGCCCGCCGGTACGCCCCAGGAGACCACTACCCCTGCGACCGGGTCTCCATCCAGGCCAGTCAACATGGCCCGGACCTTCATGTCTTCGCCGACAACGGCATGGGTGGTCAGGATGAACGCGCTGACATAGGGCTGGTCGTCAAAGCCGACAGTGACTTCCTGCATTGAGTCTTCGATATCCGGGCAATGGCAATAAACGTACCCTGTACCTTCGGAAAAGCCCCTCAACCTAACGGTACTGAAGCCCTCATGGTCCGTAAGCGTGTGCCCGTCGCTGTCCCTGAACGTCCAGTCTTCCCTGTCCGTGGTCCAGATGACTTTCTGGTCAGCTGCCGAGTTGTCGTGCCTGTCCATCACCCGGACGCGCAGCAGATGAGTCCCGCGGTTGCCGGCCAGTGGCCAAGGCGCCTGGGGACGATTCTCGATATCATCCACATTCAGGCTGTCAGCATCGAAGCCAACGGTCACGGCCGTGCTCACCTGACGCCCCAACAGGTAGGTCGCGGTGATGGTGGCTACGCCCATCATGCTGCGCCCCTCAAACTCGATTGTCGCGACGCCATTGTGGTCGGTGGTGCTCTGGTCGCCCTTCAAGTACCCCAGGTTGGTAGCCCATTTCACTGGCAGGCCCGAGACCGCAACACCATCCCGGTCGAGCAAGGTGAAGGTGATGGTCGTCGCGTCGGTCGCCTTAGGGTTGGCGATCAGATAATCTTTCGCGGGCTTGCAGGTCGGCAACTGGCTTTGCCGCAGTTCCGGGTCGCTAGCCACTTCGCCGACCTTACGCTCCAGGCTCGCCAGCATTTCTTGCGCAGCCTCACGGTAAAGCTGGACGCTGTCATGCACGCTGAGGCGGCTCAGCTTCATCACCGACGCGGCGCTCAGGCCGGTCTTTGCGCAAAACTGCTGGATACGCGCCACCATCCACAACTGCGCCACGTTGCGCACGATGCCATCGGCACTGGCTTGCCTGGCGACGTCGAACACTTCATTGATGCCCCAGCCCAGCAAGTCAGCCACCTCCTCGGCGGCAGCCTCGCGCACCAGGCGCAGTTCGTTGCCGCTCAGCGGGCCCAGCTCCTCGATCAACCGGAAATAGTCCAGCACCGCGTGTTCGCCTTTGCGTGCCTGACGCACACAGCGGGTATAGCGTGACAAGAAGTACAGGGTGTGCAGGGTCAGGTCGAGGGAGAGAAGGCTGAAGCGCGTGCGTTGTGGGCGTGACAGCAGGCTGGAGAGCATTGCCGGACTCAAGTCGAACTGCACCACGACCTCTTTGCGCCGCTGCATCCGGCGCACCAGCGGCAACATGTCCTTCATGGTCTCGGAGCTTCGCCCAGCGGGGACGTATTCCACCGCATAGGCCAACAGGTCATGCACGGTGCCAGCGGCCCAGTACAGGATCGGCACCGCCAAGGTGGCGTCGACTTTGAGCAACTGGGAAACGCTCTGTTGCACCAACTCCCACTGCTGCGTGCGAACCCGCAACACCACCCCCAGGACCAGCTCGACGACGCGCTCGACATCCGCCTCAGGCAGCTCCCGCATGGCCACCAGCTGGATTTCCCGCCTGGCAAAGTCTTCGTACAGCACCGGGTCGAAATCCTGCGACCCACGACCGCTTCTGATAACCAGGCCAAGGGCATCGACGACCCTGTCCAGCTCGGTTTGCCAACGCTTGCCTTGCAGTGCCGGAACACCGGCCTCCAGCAACAGCTTGTCGATATCCCTGAACGGCGACACCTGAGTGGCCAACTCGAGGAGTAAGCCTCTGACCTCAAGCGGCGTGACATCCAGTACTTCCAGCGGCTTGAGCTGTTCCACCAGCCAGCTGACCTTCACCCCTTCCTCGCGACACCACAGCACGCATTGGCTGACGGCATGAATGACACTCACCGTGTCGGTGTGCGAGGCAGACTGGTACGGGGTGTTATGCGGCTGGCCGGTAAGCTGCTTGAGGAACCGACCATCGGGGCTGAGCACTTCCAGCAGGGTCAGCAGCTCGATCAGGCCGATACCGAGCAAGCGCGCCAGCAATGTCACCCGGTAGAGGGTGCTCACCGTTTGCACGGAACGTTGCAGCCACGGTTGTTGATGGAATTGCATGACCGCGCGCGCCAGGTAGCGGAACCCCTCCATGTTCAAGCGCAGGCCCCGGCACAATTGCTGCACGGTCCGCCTGCTGTCGTCGTCGCTGCCCGCCAGGCTGAATGGCTTGTCGTCCAGCACCAGCGGCAGGCTGTCGTCGAAATTGAACACCCGATCGAAATGGCTGGGTGTCTCGCCTGGGCCGTACACCGCGATATCGCCAAGCAAGGTGGCGAAGTCCTCTGCCGTGCACGCGAACTGTTCCCGCAGGTACTGGAACAGCCCCAAGGCGCGAAGGGTCGCGGTGCCAATGCGCAACGGCGTGGCCTCGACACGGGCTCGGCGCCCGGCGGGTTCGCCACGTCGCTGCGCATCGATGGCCGCGCAGAGCACCTGGTCCGCCTGCGCGGGTGACAGCTGCATGGCATTGGCCACCCGGATCAAGCGGTTGAGCCGATCGCAACGTGCCGGCGTCAAACCGAGGAAGTAGTTGTCGTTGTCCTCCTTTTTCTCCTCCTCTTCCCCTTCCTCCTTGATCGGGCGCGCCACCGCGACGGGCTGCGCACCATCGCTGTTGATGAAGCGTGCGCCAAACTGCATCGCGGCCTTCACCGTGGGGGCCGGCTGCAGATTACCGGAGACGATGGGCGTATGCTCGGCCCGGGCGAGCAGGGCGTTCATCTGGCCTTCGTCCATGTTCAGCGCTTGGCAGAACCTCGGCGTGGTCTGCAGGTCGGCATAGCTCTGGACGCCAAAGTGTTCCTTGAAGAACCTGGCACCGGCCTGCGCCTGCACCCGATTGGCATAAGGCACCACACCTTCGTCGAAGTACGGATCGTCAAGCAGCATGCCGCGCAGGATCGGTCCCAGGCCCGAATACTGTGCCAACGCCGTATCCGACCATTGCGCATGACCGCCGGGGTGAATGAAATAAGGGGCGTCGATGTCACCCACTGCCGCCAGGTCGCTGATGTACAACTGGTTGTAGGTCAGTACGGTTTTAACCTGGGCGGTATAGAACTCGTATGGAAAGCGCTGGTAGGGGTAGCGTTTGGCGAGCAGTTGGTCCTGTACCGCGATGGGGTCGTAGGTCCCGCTCGCCGAGTCGCCGGCGATGGCATGCTTGAGCATGTTGATGACCACCTCGACCTGGGTCACCACACGGTTGACGGCCCGTTCATCGAGCTGCAGGGCGAGCACATCAGGCCGGCGCTGGGCGAACGTCACCGCGGTGCGCGGGTTGGCGCGCTTCTCAAGCTCACGCATGAACAACTGCAGATCGACCAGCCAGGCCACCGGCGATCCGGTACTTTCGATGGCGCCTGGCTGGACTTGTCCGTTCCACCCATAACCAAGCAACTGCTCCAGGATCGGCGCGCCTGGCTGCGCCAGAAGGCCTTTGCGCTGGCTCGCGGCCTGGCCGCTGCCGGCGCTCAAGCGCGCCTCGCGGAACCTGCGCATCAGGGCGAAGAACGCCACATTCAGGCGCTCGCTCAGTTGCTTGGCCTGCTTGGCGTCGAGCCTTGGCAGGCGAGCCATCAAGTAGCCCAGGTCTGCCCGCTGCCAATTGAACACCGAGTCCTGGACCAGGGCCTGGTTGTCACCCATCTCCGGCAGGCCAGGCAGCGTCTTCAGCACACGCCCCAGCAGTTCCTTGCGATTGTCGTCAGCTATTGCCACCGCCGTGCCTCCATCGATGTGCGCCGGCCTGCACAAAGCAGCCGTCGATCACGCCCTGGGTGCACGCTAGCGCCTCGTGCGCGGCAAAAATACTGGTAGAAATGCTAGGTGGCGCATCCTGCGAAGGGCGCGGGAACTCCCGGGCAAGGCTGGCGCTCTTAACAACATGCAGTAATTCCCTTGGGCTTCACCCTGCTGGAGGACTCACCATGCGTCGTTTACTGCTCGTTTCCTCGCTGTTGCTGCTGCTCCCTGCCGGCGCCGCGCTGGCCCGCGTCGATGCCGGTGACGTCGCCACCTCGGCCGGGGTCTCCGCCTCGTTGTACTCGACCTTCAAGGACGACAAACGCATCATCCCCGCCCGCGACGAGCTGGCGGCCTTCGTCGCCAGCGGCGGTGCCATTCGTGGGGCCTACCTGGAATCGGCGCTGGACCAGGCGCGCCAGGCGCACCCAGGCATGCAGATCAGCGACGAAGACCTGGCCCGCGCCCTGCTCTCGCAGGACTGATACGCCCCGCCGGGCTTGCGGGCCCGGCCTTTTTCGTCATTGCCCTGGACGCCCTCGTCGCAGGTGCCAACCAGCGCGTCGCCGGCAAACTGGCCCCCACCGGGCGTTCAGGGTCTACGCTGAACGGTTCATGACCACGCCCTTCATCATGGACCGAGGCCTTGCCCATGCGTTTGCTCGCCACCACCCTCAGCCTTGCCCTGGCCTGCGTCAGCGCCCAGGCCGCCGACATCCCGCCACAAGACCTGCTCAAGCAGGCCCAGGCCGAACAACCCCACTATTTGGAAACCCTCAAGCACCTGGTCGCGGTCGACACCGGCACCGGTACCGAGGCCGGCCTCAAGCAGGTCGGCGGCGAACTGGCCAAACGCCTCCAGGCCCTGGGCGCCGAGGTGAAGACCACAGCGGCCACGCCCTCGGTGGGCGACAACATCGTCGGCACCTTCAAGGGCAGCGGCAGCAAGGGCTTTCTGCTGATGGTCCACTACGACACGGTGTTCGGCCCCGGCACCGCGGCCAAGCGCCCATGGCGCCTGGACGGCGCGCGTGCCTATGGCCCCGGCGTGGCCGACGCCAAGGGTGGCGTGGCGATGATCCTGCATGCGCTGAACCTGTTGCAGGCCCAGCAGTTCAAGGGCTACCGCACCCTGACCGTGCTGTTCAACCCCGACGAGGAAATGGGCTCGGCGGGCTCGAAGGACCTGATCGGCGAACTGGCGCGCCAGCATGATTTCGTCTTCTCCTACGAGCCACCCGACAAGGACGCCGTAACCGTGGCCACCAACGGCATCAACCGCCTGAAACTCGAGGTCAAGGGGCGCGCCTCGCATGCCGGCTCGGCCCCCGAAGAGGGGCGCAATGCGCTGCTGGAACTGGCGCACCAGGTGCTGCAACTCGATACCCTGGGCGACCCGGCCAAGGGCACCACGGTCAACTGGACCCTGGCCAAGGCCGGTGAAAAAGCCAACATCATCCCAGCCCTGGCCAGCGCCGAAGCGGACATGCGCTACACCGACCTGGCCGAGACCGCACGGGTGCAAGCCGATGCGCAACGGATCATCGGGCAACGGCGCATTGCCGATACCCAGGTCAGCCTGGTGCTGGAAAAAGGCCGGCCGCCGTTGGCGAAGAACCCAGCCTCGACACAACTGGCAGCCACGGCGCAACAGCTCTACCGCCAGATCGACCGCAGCCTCGAACCTATCGCCATGCGCTTCGGCACCGACGCCGGCTACGCCTACGTCCCGGGCAGCGACAAGCCAGCGGTGCTGGAAACCCTGGGCGTGGTAGGGGCCGGGCTGCACGGCGACGACGAGTACATCGACGTCGACAGCGTGGCGCCGCGCTTGTACTTGAGCGTGGCACTGATTCGGGCGCTGGCGCAGTGAGCCACGCCGACACCCTGGGCATCCTCCACGACGAGCGCATCGACGGCGCGCTGCCGGTGATCGACAAGCCCGCGTTGCTGGCGGCCCTGCGCGCGGCCCTGCCCGACCTGGAAATCCTCCACCGCGACGAGGAGCTCAAGCCCTATGAATGCGACGGCCTCTCGGCCTACCGCACGCTCCCCCTGCTGGTGGTGCTGCCCGAACGCCTGGAGCAGGTGCAAGCGCTGCTGCAACTGTGCCACCAGCGCGGCGTGCCGGTGGTTGCCCGCGGCGCCGGCACCGGCCTGTCCGGCGGCGCCCTGCCCCTGAGCCAGGGCATCCTGCTGGTGATGGCGCGCTTCAATCGCATCCTCGAAATCAACCCACAAGGGCGCTTCGCCCGGGTCCAGCCTGGGGTGCGCAACCTGGCGATTTCCCAGGCGGCAGCGCCCCATGGGCTGTACTACGCGCCGGACCCCTCGTCGCAGATCGCCTGCTCGATCGGCGGCAATGTCGCCGAGAACGCCGGTGGCGTGCATTGCCTGAAATACGGCCTGACCGTGCACAACCTGCTCAAGGTGCAGGTCCTCACCGTCGAGGGCGAATGCCTGGAGCTGGGCAGCGATGCCCTGGACAGCCCCGGCTTCGACCTGCTGGCGCTGTTCACCGGTTCCGAAGGCCTGCTTGGCATCGTCAGCGAAGTGACCGTCAAGCTGCTGCCCCGCCCACCGCTGGCGCGGGTGCTACTGGCCAGTTTCGCCAGCGTCGAGGCTGCCGGCCAGGCGGTGGCCGAGATCATCGCCGCCGGCATCATTCCCGCCGGGCTGGAGATGATGGACAACCTGGCGGTCCGCGCCGCCGAGGCGTTCATCCAGGCCGGCTACCCGCTGGACGCCGCGGCGATCCTGCTGTGCGAGCTGGACGGCGTCGAGGCCGATGTGCACGACGACTGCGCGCGGGTCGATGCCGTGCTGCGCCGGGCCGGCGCCGGCGAAGTACGCCTGGCCTGCGACGAAGCCGAGCGCGCGCGCTTCTGGGCCGGGCGCAAGAATGCCTTCCCAGCCGTCGGGCGAATCTCGCCGGACTACTACTGCATGGACGGCACCATCCCGCGCCGGGAACTGCCACGGGTGCTGCGCGGCATCGCCGCGCTGGCCGAGCATCATGGGTTGCAGGTGGCCAATGTGTTCCACGCCGGCGACGGCAACCTGCACCCGCTGATCCTGTTCGATGCCAACCGGCCGGGCGAACTGGCACGCGCCGAGGCCATCGGCGGCAAGATTCTCGAGTTGTGCGTGGCAGTGGGCGGCAGCATCACCGGCGAGCACGGCGTGGGCCGCGAGAAGATCAACCAGATGTGCGCCCAGTTCAACCACGACGAGATCAGCCTGTTCCACGCGGTAAAAGCTGCCTTCGACCCCAGGGGGCTGCTCAACCCCGGCAAGCACATCCCGACCCTGCAGCGCTGCGCCGAATTCGGCGCCTTGCACGTGCACCAGGGGCAACTGCCCTTCCCCGACCTGGAGCGTTTCTGAAATGGATGCCGACCGCAGCCGACACCTGCTGGAGCAGGTCAACCAGGCGCTGAACCTGGGCACGCCACTGCGCATCCAGGGCGGCAACAGCAAGGCCATGCTGGGCCGACCGGTGGCCGGCGAGATCGTCGACCTGCGCGAGCATCGCGGCATCCTCAGCTACCACCCGAGCGAACTGGTGCTGACCGCCCGCGCGGGCACGCCGCTGCGGGAAATCGAGGCAGCGCTGGAGCAGGCCGGGCAGATGCTGACCTGCGAGCCACCGCATCTTGGGCCCCACGCTACCCTCGGCGGCATGGTCGCCGCCGGGCTGTCGGGGCCGCGTCGGCCCTGGGCCGGCGCGGTCCGCGACCTGGTGCTGGGGACACGGCTGATCAGTGGCCACGGCAAGTTGCTGCGTCTGGGCGGCGAAGTGATGAAGAACGTCGCCGGCTACGATGTCTCGCGGCTGATGGCCGGCAGCTTCGGCTGCCTGGGGCTGCTGACCGAGGTCTCGCTCAAGGTACTGCCCAAGCCACGCCAGTGCCTGAGCCTGCGCCTGCCGATGCCGGCGCAGCAAGCCTTGGCCGCATTGGCGCAGTGGGGCCAGCAGGCGCTGCCGATCAGCGCCGCCTGCCATGCCGGCGATGCGTTGCACCTGCGCCTCGAAGGCGGGCCGGGGTCGGTCCGCTCGGCCCATGAGCGGCTGGGCGGCGAAGTGATCGACAATAGCTTCTGGCAGCAATTGCGCGAACAGCGCCTGGCGTTTTTCGACGACCCGGCACCGCTGTGGCGCCTGTCGCTGCCTGTAGCCACCGGGCTGCTGGAGCTGCCTGGACAACAACTGCTCGATTGGGCCGGCGCCCAGCGCTGGTTCAAGTCCAGCGCGCCGGCCGCGCTGATCCGCGAGCGGGTAGCCAAGGTCGGTGGCCATGCCACCGCCTACAGCCCAGGCGACCACAGCAGCGCGCCGCTGGCCCCGGTCCTGCTGCGCTATCACCAGGCGCTCAAGGCGCAGCTGGACCCCCAGGGCCTGTTCAACCCGGGCCGCCTGTATGCCGACCTGTGAGGCCCCGCCATGCAAACCCACCTGAGCGACGCCGCCCGCCAGTTGCCCCGCGCCGAGGAGGCCGAGCGCATCCTGCGCGCCTGCGTGCACTGCGGTTTCTGCACCGCCACCTGCCCTACCTACCAACTGCTCGGCGACGAGCTGGACGGGCCGCGCGGGCGCATCTACCTGATCAAGCAGGCGCTCGAAGGCGCAGCGGTCACCGCCAGCAGCCAACGTCACCTGGACCGCTGCCTGAGCTGTCGCAGTTGCGAAACCACCTGCCCATCGGGGGTGGAGTACCACAATCTGCTGGACATTGGCCGCGCCGTGGTCGACCAGCAGGTGGCCCGGCCGCTGGCCCAGCGCCTGCTGCGCCACGGCCTGCGCGCCGTGGTGCCGCGGCCGGCGCTATTCAAGGCCCTGGTGCGCGGCGGCCAAGCGCTGCGGCCACTGCTGCCGGGCAGCCTCAAGGCCAAGCTGGCGACCAACGCTGGCGGGCAACGCCCCGCGCCGCGCCATCCCCGGCGCATCCTGCTGCTTGAAGGCTGCGTGCAACAGGCGCTGGCGCCCAACACCAATGCCGCCGCCAGCCGCCTGCTCGATCGCCTGGGCATCAGTGTCGAGCCGATTGCCGAGGCGGGCTGCTGTGGCGCCGTGGACTACCACCTGGACGCCCAGGCCCAGGGGCTGGCGCGGGCCCGGCGCAACATCGACGCCTGGTGGCCGGCCATCCAGGCCGGCGCCGAGGCCATCGTGCAAACGGCCAGCGGCTGCGGCGCGTTCGTGCGCGACTATGGCCACCTGCTGGCGCACGACCCCGGCTATGCCGCCAAGGCCGCCCGTGTCAGCGCGCTGTCGCGCGACCTGGTGCAGGTGCTCGAGGCCGAGCCGGTTGAACAGCTAGGCCTGTGCGCCGAGCAACGCCTGGCCGTGCACTGCCCCTGCACCTTGCAGCACGCGCTCAGGCTCGGCGGCGCGGTCGAACGCCTGCTGGCGCGCCTGGGCTTTCACCTCACCGAGGTGCCCGACGGCCACCTGTGCTGCGGCTCGGCCGGCACCTACTCGCTGACCCAACCGGGCCTGGCGCGGCAATTGCGCGATAACCGTCTTGCCGCGCTGGAAAGTGGCAGCCCGGACCTTATCGCCACCGCCAACATTGGCTGCCAGCTGCACCTCGGCGGCGCTGGGCGCACCCCGGTGCGGCACTGGATAGAGATTGTCGAAGCCGCCCTGTAGGCGCCGGCCTTGCACGCCAGCCTGGCGCAAAAATGCGCCGTACCTGGCGCGCGGCTGACGGGGATCAAGGCACCGTTCAGGGTGCTACCTATATTTTCGGAAACCTCCTACCACAAGTACGGACGCTTCGTGATTGTTGCCCCACCTTCGGCAAACCATCATCCGGCCTGGAGACGTCATCACCGCCCACCGCGGCAGCCCTGCCAGACGAGGCCATGTCATGCCCAACGACAACCACCCTACCCGTGAACTGCGCCATACCTTGCGTCGGCTGCTGGCCCATGAGGTCAGCAACCCCGATGACAACCCGCACCTGTCCGGCGTGCGGTTCTTCTGTGCGACCGACGAACATACCCGGCAGTTGATCGAGCAGGTCGAGCTGCTCGCCAGCGAGGCGTTGTTCGATGCCAATGGGCGCGCCATTGCCGCGCGCATGCGTGATGCGGCCGTCGATGGCGTGTGCATCAAGCAGAAGCGCAAGGTGGCCGAGGATGAAACGGTGATACGGATCGCGCTGCCCGACAAGGGGTATATCACCATCAGTGCGGCGCGGCTTTGAGGGTGTTCGCCGATGGCCTGCCCCTCTTGCACCTTGCGCCGCAACCCCCGAAGCTTGACCATCCCCGCGCTTCGGACACACCCCGATGGAACTGCACATCCACCTCGATGGCCGTAAAGGCCTGGCCGACCAGCTCTACCAGCAACTGCGCGCCGGTATCGACAGCGGTCACCTGGCCGCCGGCACCCAACTGCCCCCGACCCGCCTGCTCGCCGAGCAACTGGGCGTGTCGCGCAAGACCGTGGCCGAGGCTTACTCACGCCTGACCTACGACAACCTGCTCAGTGGCGTGGTCGGCCGCGGCACCTTCATCACCCCGCGCCTGCCCGTGCGCATCGATAGCACCGATACCGCGCCACTGGCCGCCGCCGCCACCCTGGAGCGCTGGCGCCAACGGGCGACGATCCTCGGCCAACGGGCGCTGGATGCCCCTTCGCGCTACGACTTCGTCGGCGGTGCCTCGAACAAGGCGCAATTCCCCTACGACCAGTGGCGCAGCTGCCTGAACCATGCCCTGCGCCGCAGCCAGCGCCACAATGAACGGCAATTCCCTGCCCAGGGCTTGCCCGAACTGCGCGAGGCCATCGCCCATCACATCGCCTTCGCCCGCGGCGTGCAATGCAGCGCGGCCGAGGTGCTGGTGTGCAACGGTGCCCAGCAGGCCCTGGACCTGATCGCCCGGGTATTGATCGAGCCAGGTTGCAAGGTGGCCATGGAAGACCCCGGCTACCCACCGGCACGGCAATTGTTCCTGGCCCTGGGCGCCCGCTTGCAAGCGGTGCCGGTGGACGAGCAAGGCCTGTGCGTGGCGCAGATCGAGGATGGCACCCGGCTGATCTACGTCACCCCGTCACACCAGTTTCCGCTGGGCATGCCCATGGCCCAGGCACGGCGCCAGGCGCTGCTGGCCCGGGCCGCCGAGCTCGGCGCGCTGGTCATCGAGGACGACTACGATTGCGAGTTTCGCTACCAGGGCCCCGCCGCCGAGGCGCTGCAACGCCTGGACCGCCACGGGCTGGTGGCCTATGTCGGCACCTTCTCCAAGACCCTGCTGCCGGAGCTGCGCCTGGGGTACGCCGTGCTGCCGCCGGCGGTGTTGCAGGCAGCCTGCGTGGCCAAGCACCTGAGCGACTGGCACAGCCCGACCCTGCAGCAATGGGCGCTGGCACGGTTCATCGGCGAAGGCCACCTGAACAAGCACATCCGCCGCAGCCATGAGGTGTACAGCGCCCGCCGCGCGCGCATCCTAGCGCGCCTGGACGGCGACCTGGCGCCCTGGTTCGCGGCGGTTCCGGCCAGCGCCGGGTTCCACCTGAGCGCGCTGGCCAAACCGGGGGTGGATGTCGAGCTGCTGATCACCCTGGCGCGCAAGGTCGAGGTGGGGTTGTACTCGCTGGCGCCGTTCTTCAGCGAGGCCCCGGTCAGGCCGGGGCTGCTGCTGGGCTTCGGCGCCATCGAGCTGCTGGATATCGACCCGGCCCTGGACCGGGTCCGCGATACCCTGCAGCGCCTCAGCTGAGCGCCGCTGCCGCGCCGGCCTGGCCGGGCCGGGCGATGGCCTTGGCGTAGCCGCGCGGGGCGAAGCGCAGGGTCACCAGCAACATGGCCAGCACGGTGCAGGTGAGCAAGGTCCACGAGGCCTGGAAGTCGCCGCTGACATCACGCAGCCAGCCGGTGATATACGGCACGGTTCCGGTGATGATGAAGCCCACCCCCTGCACGAACCCCGCCAGGCTGCCGGCCTCGGCCGGCGTGCGCAGGTGCTCCAGGGTCAAGGTCAGGCTGAGGCTGAAACAGGCCCCCAGGCCCAGGCCGATCATCGCCACCCACAGGCCCATGGCCATGGCTGGCGCCAGCAGCAGGCCGAGGAAACCGCCCAACTGGATCGCCAGCGCCAGCCACAGCCCAGGGCGGCGATCGACCAGGCGGCGCAACAGCAAGGGCAGCCCCAAGGCACCGGCAACCTGGAACAGGGTCATCAGCCCGACCAGCTCGCCACCGCCCTGGGCCGTACCGCCGTGCTCCAGGTGATAAGCCGGCAGCCAGGCGACCATGCTGGTATAGCCGCCGTTGATCAGGCCGAAGTACAGCGCCAGCAACCAGGCGCGGCGATTGCCGAACCAGTGGCCGCCGCTGGCGCCGCCCAGCGTGGGCAGGTCATGTCGCGGGCGCAGGGCGAGCCAGGCCAGCAGGGCCAGCAGCGCGGGCAACGCCCACAGCCCCAGCCCCACCTGCCAATGGCCGCTGTAGGCGCTGATCGACGGCCCCAATACCGCGGCCAGGCCACCGCCGCTCATCAACGCCGCCGAATACAGGCCCATGGTCGCGGCCAGGCGGCTCGGGAACCAGCGGTTGACCAGCCCCGGCATCATGCCCTGCACCAGCGCCACGCCCAGGCCGGCGAGCAGCGCGCTGGCAATCAGCGCCCAGGCGCTGTCCAGCTGCAAGCGCCACAGGCAGGCCGCAGCGATGGCCGCAAGGCCGGCGAGCATGCCGCCATGTTCGCTCAACCAGCGCCGCAGCCAGGGCTGCAGCAACGGCACCAGGCCCATGCACAGCACCGGCAGCGCGGTCAGCAACGCCGCCTGCTGGTAGCCCAGCCCGGTGCTCTGGCGCATGGGTTCGAGCAACGGGCCGATGCTGGTGAGCATCGGCCGCAGGTTCAGTGCCAACAGTATGACCAACAGCAGGTTCAGTGCGCTTCTCATGCCTGGCGGGCCTGCTGCCATTCGGCGTACAGGCCCGCCTCGCCGACGGGCTTGAGTGGGCGCAACGGCAGGCGCTGCTGTTGCGCGGGCCTGGCCATCTGTGCATACACCGCGGCGGTGGACAAGCCATAGGGCTCGCCCTCGTCGTTGTCGTAGGCGAACCAGGCGCGCTCGATGCCGCACAGGTGCATGGCTGCCAGGCACATCGGGCACGGATGGCCGCTGGCATAGATTTCGGCGCCGTCCAGGCGCGCGCGGCCCAGGGCCTGGGCGGCCTTGCGAATGGCCTGCATCTCGGCGTGGCTGGTCGGGTCCTGGGTGCTGTGGATTTCGTTGACGGCCCGGGCGACGACCTGGCCCTGGTACACCAGCACCGCGCCGAATGGGCGGCCGCCGGCCTGGATATTGGCGCGGGCCAGGTCGATGGCCTCGCGCATGAAGTGTTCGGTGGGCATGCAGCGTTACTCCAGTGAAGACCGGGTCATTATCCCGGCTCCACCGCCTGGGCAGAAATGAAGAGATTGGATGCCTGTCAGTGGCCACCTGAATGGCGGCATTGGCCTCCCGATAAAGCGCCGCATTGGCTATTCGGCGTCGCCCGCGCTGGCGTTAAGGTAGCGCCACTTCCCCTCAACCACTGGAACCTGGACATGCACGACCGAATCGAATGGGCCAAACACTCGCCAGAGGCCTACAAGGCCATGGTCGGCCTCGAGCAAGCACTGGTCAGCTCGGGCCTTGAGCACTCGCTGCTGGAGCTGGTGCGCCTGCGCGCCTCGCAGGTCAACGGCTGCGCCTACTGCGTGAACATGCATGCCAACGATGCACGCAAGGCCGGCGAAACCGAGGCGCGCCTGCAGACCTTGAGCGTCTGGCGCGAAACCGGTTATTTCACCCCGCGTGAGCGGGCCGCCCTGGCCTGGGTCGAAAGCCTGACCCGCCTGTCCGAGCGCGGCGCGCCGCAGGAGGAGTACTCGGCATTGCTGGAGCACTTCGAGGCCCGCGAGATCGCCAACCTGACCCTGGCCATCGCCACCATCAATGCCTGGAACCGTTTCGGCGTGGGCTTTGCCATGGTGCCGGCCTGAATCGGCCAGCCGTCAAGGCGTCTGGCCGGTGGCTGAGGCCCGTGCCCGGTAGCTGCCCGGGCTCTGCCCGGTCCATTTCTTGAATGCCCGGTGAAACGCGCTCGGCTCCTGGAAGCCGGTGTGCTCGGCGATCTCGGCAATGCTCAGGCACCCTTCGCGCAGCAGCTCGAAGGCCATGGCCCGGCGCACTTCGTCCTTGATCTGCTGGTACGAGCGCCCTTCGCGCTCCAGTTGCCGGCGAAAGCTGCTGGCGCTGAGCCGCTGGCGCTCGGCCATGGCGTTGAGGGTCGGCCACTGCCCGTAGTGGCGGGCGCGCAGGTGCCGGTAGACCTCCGCCACCAGGCCGTTGTGGTTGCGAAAGCGGATCACCAGCCCCTGCGGCGCGCTGCGCAAGAAGCTCTTCAGCGCCGCCAGGTCCTGCACCACCGGCAGGCGCAGCCAGGCGCTGTCGAACTCCACCTCGGTACGCCCGCTGCCCAGGCGCAGGTCCGGCCCCCAGAGCAGGGCGTCGTCTTCCTGGGCCGGGCGCGGCAACGCCAGTTCGGTGCGGTCGATGGCGATACGCCGCCCGGCCAGCCAGCACAACAGGCCAACCACCAGCACCAGGTAGGTTTCCTCGGCATACACCCGGGTCAAGGGCTCGTCGATGCTCGAGGTCACGCTGATCACCGCCCGGGCGCCGCGCACGCTGACACTGCCACGCACATCGCGCAGGAACAGGCCGAAGCTGCCCAGGCACTGGCGCAAGGCCTTGCCCAGGTCCGGCTCCTGGATCAATCCGCGGCAGATCAGGGCGAAGCTGCCCAGCGGCATGCCGTGGCGATCGAGCTGGAAGAATTCGTCGTGCAACTCGTCGATCAACGCCAGCCACAGCTGGGCGAAGGCCTTGGCCGGCACCCGTGCCTGGGGCTGGGCCAGCACCGCCGGGTCGATACCCACCGCGCGCAGGTGGGCGTCGCGCGCCGCCGGGCGTTCGCGCAGGGCATGCAGCATGGCATTGAGAAAGTACACCGCGACCGTATCGCTATCGCGCATCGCCAAGTAGCTCGCTGTCTGGACTGAGTGGCAAAAAATGCCAGGCTGGTTGAGCAGATCCGGCATAGGCCGCTGGCCGGCCATTGCCTAGACTCGACCCACCCACGGGGTTGCAAGAAGCTGGCGCGCATTGTCGCAGAGCCTCGCCCCACCTCGCCATGCCTTCGCACACGGAGCCCTTCATGAGCAGCACAGAAATCTACGTCGTCAGCGCGGTACGCTCGGCCATCGGTAGCTTCGGCGGCAGCCTCAAGGACCTGCCCCTGGCCGACCTCGCCAGCCAGGTGACCCACGCCGCCATCGTCCGCTCCGGGGTCGCCGCCGAACAGATCGGCCATGTGGTGATGGGCAACGTGATCCCCACCGAGCCACGCGACGCCTACCTGGGCCGGGTGGCGGCGATGAACGCCGGCATCCCCAAGGAAACCCCGGCGTTCAGCGTCAACCGCCTGTGCGGCTCGGGCCTGCAGGCCATCGTCTCGGCGGCCCAGGGCCTGCTGCTGGGCGACAGCGACATCGCCCTGGCCGCCGGCGCCGAGTCCATGAGCCGCGGTCCCTACCTGCTGCCGCAGGCGCGCTGGGGCGCACGCATGGGCGACCTGCAAGGCATCGACTACATGGTCGGCATCCTCCACGACCCGTTCGAACACTTCCACATGGGCATCACCGCCGAGAACGTCGCGGCAGCGCACGGCATCACCCGTGAAATGCAGGATGAAGTGGCCCTGACCAGCCAGCATCGCGCTGCCCGCGCCATCGCCGAAGGGCGCTTCGACAGCCAGATCGTGCCCATCGAGCTCAAGACCCGCAAAGGCACCGTGCAGTTTGCCGTGGACGAGAACGTGCGCGCCGACGCCAGCGCCGAGCAACTCGCCGGCATGAAAGCGGTGTTCAAGAAGGACGGCACCGTCACCGCCGGCAACGCCAGCAGCATCAACGATGGCGCCGCCGCCCTGGTGCTGGCCACGGGCGATGCGGTGCAGCGCCTGGGCCTTAAACCACTGGCACGCCTGGTGGCCTACGCCCATGCCGGTGTCGAACCGGCGCTGATGGGCCTGGGGCCGATCCCGGCGACCCAGAAAGTGCTGGAAAAAGCTGGCCTGAAGGTGTCAGACCTGGATGTGATCGAGTCCAACGAGGCCTTCGCCTCCCAGGCCTGCGCCGTGGCCCGTGCGCTGGGCTTCGACCCGGAGAAGGTCAACCCCAACGGCTCGGGCATTTCCCTCGGCCACCCGGTCGGCGCCACCGGCGCGATCATCGCCACCAAGGCCATTCACGAACTGCAGCGCACCCAGGGCCGCTACGCCCTGACCACCATGTGCATCGGCGGCGGCCAGGGCATCGC
Source organism: Pseudomonas sp. VA159-2 (assembly GCF_024126635.1). NCBI lineage: Bacteria > Pseudomonadati > Pseudomonadota > Gammaproteobacteria > Pseudomonadales > Pseudomonadaceae > Pseudomonas > Pseudomonas sp. VA159-2. The sequence goes on from NZ_JAMYBV010000035.1 coordinate 31,498, forward strand.
CATCGTCTTCGAACGCGTTTAAGGAGCCAGCAGGATGACTATCGAACAGATCGCCGTGATCGGCGCCGGCACCATGGGCAACGGCATCGCCCAGGTCTGCGCCCTGGCCGGCTACCAGGTGCTGCTGGTGGACGTGGCCGATGCAGCGCTGCAACGTGGCCTGGCCACCCTGGCCAAGAACCTCGAGCGCCAGGTCGGCAAAGGCACCGTCGCGGCCGACCAGGCCGAACAGGCCAAGGCCCGCATCCGCACCAGCACCGACTACGGGCAACTGGCCAGTGCCCAGCTGGTGATCGAGGCCGCCAGCGAAAACCTGGCCCTCAAGCAGCGCATTCTCCAGCAGGTGGCGGCGAACGTGAGCGCCGACTGCCTGATCGCCACCAACACCTCGTCGCTGTCGGTGACGCAACTGGCCGCCAGCATCGCCAACCCACAGCGTTTCATCGGCGTGCATTTTTTCAACCCGGTGCCGATGATGGCCCTGGTCGAGATCATCCGCGGCCTGCAGACCAGCGACAGCACCTACGCCCAGGCGCTGCTGGTGACCGAAAAGCTCGGCAAGACGCCAATCACCGCGGGCAACCGCCCAGGCTTCGTGGTCAACCGCATCCTGGTGCCGATGATCAACGAGGCGATCTTCGTCCGCCAGGAGGGCCTGGCCAGCGCCGAGGACATCGACACCGGCATGCGCCTGGGCTGCAACCAGCCGATCGGCCCGCTGGCCCTGGCCGACCTGGTGGGCCTGGACACCCTGCTGGCGATCATGGAGGCCTTCCACGAGGGCTTCAACGACAGCAAGTACCGCCCCGCCCCGCTGCTCAAGGAGATGGTTGCCGCCGGCTACCTCGGGCGCAAGAGCGGCCGCGGCTTCTTCAGCTACTGAGGCGCGCAGGCCATGGCCCCGGTCAACGCGCCGCTGCGCTGCGCCAATTTCGAGGAACGCCGCGACCGGGCCATGGCCCTGTTCGCCGAAAAAGGCTTCGGCCAGGTCAGCATGCGTGAGCTGGCGGCGCACGTGGGCCTGACCGCGGGCTCGCTGTATCACCACTTCCCCAGCAAGCAGGACCTGCTCTACGACCTGATCGAGGAGTTCTACGAGGAACTGCAGGCCACCCTGGAGCAAGGCCGCCGGGCCCGGGCCCAGGGCAAGCCGGTGCTGCGCTGCCTGATCGGCGCGCACTGGCAGTTGCAGGCCGAACGGCCCATGCAGTTCCGCCTGGCCGAACGCGACTTCTGCTGTTTGAGCGTCGAGCAACAGGCACGCCTGGGCGCCTTGCGCGAACGCTACGAGGCTGGCCTGCTACGCCTGATCGCACCGCAAGCGCGGCGTAGCGGTGAAACCCTGGCGGCCACCGGGCAGGTGCTGGCGACCTTGCTCAACCAGCTGCCGGGCATGCTGCGCGCGCGGGCCTTGAGCGAGGCCGAAGGGTTGAGCCTGATGGAAAACCTGGTCCAAGGCGGTATCGAACGCACCTTGGGCTGAGGCGTTTTCCTGCAGAAAAAGCGCGGCTCGCCCATGGTTCCCCAAGCGGTAAACGAGTAAGGTTGATCCCCTTTTACCGTCGGTGAGACCTGGATTGCCACACGCCAAGCATGGCCTGCGCCTGGACCTGCGCACGCTCATCCTCGTTCTCTGCGCGCTGACCGCCGTGGTGATGCTGCTGAGCAGCTATTTCGCCAGCTACCGGGTGCAGCGCCAGTTGCTGATCGACCACGCGCTGGAGGCCAACCGCGTGTATGCCGCCAAGCTGGCCGCCATCACCGAAACGTCCTTGAGCAATGCCTTGCAACAACTTGCGTTCAGCGCCCAGGTGCAAGGCCGCCAACTGCACGACGACGCGGCCTTGCAGGCCGAGACCGAACGCGTGCTGCGCCAGAGCAGTGCCTTCAACTCCACCTTCATGGTCAACGCCAAAGGCACCCTGCGGGCGATTTCACCCGCGTCGTTGCGCCACCTCACCGGCACGCCCTCCACCTCCCCCGGCGCCCTGCAAGCCCTGCGCGAACGGCGCACGCTGGTGTCCACGGCCTATCTGTCGGCGGCCAACAACCTGGTGGTGGTATTGTCGCAACCGATCTACGACGCCCAAGGGCGCTACCTGGGCTATGTCGGCGGCAGCCTGTACCTGCGCGAGCGCAATATCCTCAAGGGCCTGTTGGGCGAACACTTCTACCAGGACGGCTCGTACCTCTACGTGATCGACCGCAACCACCGCCTGCTGTACCACCCTGATAGCGACCGTGTCGGCACGCTGGTGGTCGGTAACAGCCTGGTGGATGAACTGGCCACCCTGGACAGCGGCACCCGGCGCGTGGTCAACAGCCAGGGCGTGGAGATGCTGGCCGGCTTCGCCAGTGTACCGAGCAGCGGCTGGAGCGTGGTGGCGCAGCAGCCGCTGACGGCGACCGTCGCACCAATGCATCACCTGATTCTCAACGTGATCGGTATTTCCGCGCCGCTGGCGCTGCTCGGCTGCCTGCTGTTGTGGTGGCTGGCGCTGATCATCGTTCGCCCGCTGTGGCAGCTGGCCGCGGCCGCACGTAGCCTGGACCGCGCCGGCACCGCCGCGCGCATCCACCAGGTGCGCGCCTGGTACTTCGAGGCCGCCGAGCTCAAGCGCGCCCTGCTGTTTGGCCTGAACCTGCTGCACGAGCGCATCGGCCGCCTCAACCGCGATGCCCAGACCGATCCGCTGACTGGCCTGGTCAACCGCCGCGGGTTGGCCACCACCCTGGCGCGTTGGCAGGCCGAGGCGCAGCCGTTCGCCGCCATCGTACTGGACGTGGACCACTTCAAAGGGGTCAATGACACCCACGGGCACGATGTCGGCGACGCCGTGCTGCGGCGCCTGGCCGAGCTGATGCGCGGCGCCTGCCGGGAAGGCGATGTGCTGTGCCGCACCGGTGGCGAGGAGTTCCTGATGCTGTTGCCCGGCGCCAGCCTGACAGCGGCGGGCAACGTGGCTGAACGCCTGCGTCTGTCGGTGGAGCAGACGCCTATCGCACCGGTCGGGCACCTGACGGTCTCCCTGGGCGTTGCCCAGGGGCTTGGCAGCAGCGGCGAGGCAGCATCGGCCGTACTCAAGCGTGCGGACGAAGCCCTCTACATGGCCAAGCAGAACGGTCGCAACCAAGTGTTCAGCGCGCAGGCCAATGCCCCAGGCGGCTAACGCTCAGTCCGCCGACCACACCGCCAACTCATAACCATCCGGATCGAGGAAGTGAAAGCGCCGCCCGCCTGGGAAGGCAAACACCGCCCGGCTGATCCGCCCTTGCGCCGCTTCCACGCGGCGCTGCGCTTCGGCCAGGTCAGCGGCGTAGAGGATCACCAACGGCCCGCCGGGGCGTACCGGCTCCCCAGTGGTGAAGCCGCCGCTCAAGCGGCCATCGCTGAACTCGGTGTAGCTGGGCCCGAAGTCGGTGAAGGTCCAGCCGAACACCTGGCCATAGAACGCCTTGCTGCGGGCGATATCGGCCACGTTGAACTCGATGTTGTCGATCTGCCGGTCGCTGCCGCGCATGCCCATGGTTGCCTCCTGGCACTGGTGTGAAAAGCCATCGTAATACGTTGGGGCAAAGTAACAATATTTTTCCCAGGAGTGTCACCTTACGCCCATAGGATTGCCCGCGCGCTGACGTTTTCCACGCAACGGGATGACGGAGGATGTCGGCAGGGATCACGAATGCTGTAGGATTCGCCGCTTTCCCATGGATGACGCGGCATGCGTTTGCTGTTCCTGCTGTTCCTGCTCACCCTCACGTCCTGCGCCCCGCGCCTGCCATCGCCACCGGCGCCAAGCCCCGCCTTCACAGCGCTCACCCTGCTCGACCAGGGTCGCTTCCAGCTCTGGTACGACTGCCAGCGCGGTGAGCCGCACCGCTTCGCCTTTACCCTGGGCCGGGACGAAGGTCATCTGCCACGCATCGACAACTTCCGCGTCGACCGCAGCCTGCCCGCCGGCTGCAAGGGCCAACACTCGGCCAAGGCCTATTCGTCGCCCAAGGGTTATCACCGTGGTCACCTGGCGGCGAACAACCATTTCGACGACGATCGCGCGGCGATGGACGCCTCCAACCTGATGAGCAACATCGTCCCGCAGCTGGCCACGCACAACAGCCGCACCTGGTACCAGACCGAGCTGCTGACCGAGTGCTACCGCGACCGGCACCCGGTGACGGTGATCGGCGGCGTGGTGTTCGGGCACTCGGGCCAGGCGCTGGATAACGATCACTTCGTCGCTTCCCACGGCATCGCGACCCCGGAGGCGTTCTGGAAAGTGCTGCTGAGCGAGGATGATCAGGGCCAGCCCCAGGTCATCGGTTGGTGGATTCCCCATGAGGCCGGGCTGGGGACCGACCTGGACCCGTACCTGCGCAGCGTGCATGAGATAGAGGCACTGCTTGGGGCGGGCGAGGCGCCGATCGATGTGCCCGACCAGGTCAAGGACTTGCGGCCGGTGCATACCTGGCCGGTAACGGCGGGGTGTGATCAAGAGTGATGCAGGGGCATGGGCTTGTGCCCTGCCCCTGCAGGCCCTAACAGACATCCCGGTGTCGCCCTCGACACAACGCCCTCTGCCGCTGGCCTGTCTACTGCCCTGACAACAACGACGGCGCGCCTTGAGCGCGGCGCATTTGCCCAGGCTGCCAGACCACCGGAGAGCACATCCATGTCCATCCCCCATGAGGTTCCGCCCGCCACCCTGCGTCGGGTGATCGCCGCCTCGGCCATCGGCAACTTCGTCGAATGGTTCGACTTCGCCGTCTACGGTTTCCTCGCCACGCTGATCGCCAGCCAGTTCTTCACCGGTGAAAGCGCCAGCGTCGCCCTGCTCAAGACCTTCGCCGTGTTCGCCGTGGCTTTCGCCCTGCGCCCCTTGGGCGGCATCGTGTTCGGCGCCCTGGGCGACCGCCTGGGGCGCAAGCGCATCCTGTCGCTGACCATCCTGCTGATGGCCGGTTCCACCACCTTGATCGGCCTGCTGCCGACCTACGCCAGCATCGGTGTGCTGGCACCGCTGCTACTGACCCTGGCGCGCTGCCTGCAAGGGTTTTCCGCCGGTGGCGAGTACGCCGGGGCCTGTGCCTACCTGATGGAACATGCGCCGCAACAACGGCGCGCGTTCTATGGCAGCTTCGTGCCGGTCTCGACCTTTTCCGCCTTCGCCTGCGCGGCGGTGATCGCCTACGCCCTGGAGGCCAGCCTGACGCCCGAGGCGATGAACGCCTGGGGCTGGCGCATCCCGTTCCTGATCGCCGCGCCCCTGGGCCTGGTCGGTTTGTACCTGCGCTGGCGCATGGAGGAAACCCCGGCGTTCCGCCAGGCCATGGCCGAAGGCAAGGCCCAGGCGCACTCACCGCTGGGCGATACCCTGCGTCACCATGGCCGCACCATCCGCAACCTGGGCGCGTTCATCTCGCTGACGGCGCTGTCGTTCTACATGTTCACCACCTACTTCGCCACCTACCTGCAAACCGTCGGCCAGCTCAGCCGGGCCCAGGCGCTGCTGGTGTCCACCGTGGCGCTGCTGTTCGCCGCGGCTGGCTGCCCGCTGGCCGGAGCGTTCTGCGACCGGGTCGGGCGCCGTCGGACCATTGGCTTCACTTGCCTGTGGGTGATGCTCGCGGTGTTTCCAGCCTACTGGCTGGCCAGCTCGGGCTCGTTGGCCGGGGCCTTGCTGGGGGTGATCCTGCTGGCCATCGGCGCGCTCATGAGCGGCGTGGTCACGGCGGCGCTGCTGTCGGAGTGTTTCCCGACCCGCAGCCGTTATACCGCCTCGGCGATCACCTACAACCTGGCCTACACCCTGTTCGGCGGCACCGCACCGTTGCTGGCGACCTGGTTGATCGAGCAGAGCGGCAGCCGCCTGGCGCCGGCGTTCTACCTGGTGGCAATCGCCTTGCTGGCATTGCTAGGTGGGTTGGCATTGCCGGAGACATCGCGGATATCGCTGCATGATGAGCCCGGCGATACAGCGCAAGACGAGATCGCCAGCGAAGCGATTCGCTGAGCGTTGCAGCCTTGCTGGCCAAGCGACACAGTGGATGGCACCGGCTGCGCCGGTGTTCGCCGGCAAGCCGGCTCCTACGCCGATTACGGCCTGCAACCCCCGTAGCAGCCAGCGTGCTGGCGAACCAGGCGCCGCGGTGGATGGCACCGGCTGCGCCGGTGTTCGCCGGCAAGGCCGGCTCCTACGCCGATTACGGCCTGCAACACCCGTAGCAGCCAGCTTGCTGGCGAACCAGGCGCCGCGGTGGATGGCACCGGCTGCGCCGGTGTTCGCCGGCAAGGCCGGCTCCTACGCCGATTA
>NZ_JAMYBV010000036.1:0-36840 GCF_024126635.1 Pseudomonas sp. VA159-2
GCAGGGGTTTCTTTTTGGTTGGCATACATGCACCTCTTACTCATGTTATGCCCGAACACAAAATTTCTGACACCCTCCCGTAAGGGCGAAAAGGTGACTAAATGTCGACATCATCTACGAATGCGCATAAAAAAATCAAAACAATCCCTACCGACCCCGACCCCGACCCCGACCCCGACCCCGACCCCGACCCCGACCCCGACCCCGACCCCGACCCCATCACCCCCCACCCCGCCCCCCCTTATGCGCCAAAACCGTATAAATGCAAGGCAACACAAACAACGTAAACAGCGTCCCAATCGACATCCCGGTAGCAATCACCGTCCCGATATCGAACCGACTCACCGCCCCCGCCCCCGTCGCCAGAATCAGCGGCACCATGCCAAATACCATGGCCGCCGTGGTCATCAGCACCGGCCGCAGGCGAATCGCCGCCGCCTCCTCGATCGCCTCACGCACCCCAAGCCCCTTCTCCTCGCGCAACTGATTGGCAAATTCGACAATGAGAATCCCGTGCTTGGTAATCAGCCCGATCAAGGTCACCAACCCCACCTGGGTATAGATGTTCATGCTCGACACCCCCAGGAACAACGGCAGCAGCGCCCCGCAGATGGACAACGGCACCGTCACCAGGATCACCAGCGGATCACGGAAACTCTCGAACTGCGCCGCCAGCACCAGGAAGATGATCGCCAGCGCCAGGCCAAAGGTCACCCACAGCGCGCTACCCTCCTGGACGAACTGCCGCGCCGTCCCGGCATAGTCCACCGAGAAGCCCTCGGGCGCTTCCTCGCGGGCGATGGCGCGCACCGTCTCCAGCGCCTCGCCCATGCTCACCATCGGCACCCCCTGGATAATCGCCGAGTTGAGCTGCTGGAACTGGTTGAGCTGGCGCGGCCGGGCGCGGTCGCTGAGGGTGATCAGGGTCGACAGTGGCAACAACTGGCCTTGCTCGTTCTTCACGTAGTAGTTGTTCAGCCAGCCAGGGTTGGCGCGGTAGGGCCGCTCCACCTGGGCAATCACCTTGTAGCTGCGGCCCTCGAGGGTAAAACGGTTGATCTCGCCCTCGCCCAGCAGCGTCGCCAGGGTACCGCCCAGGGTGTCCATCGACACGCCCATCTGCGCGGCCTTGGCCCGGTCGATGTCGACCACCACCTCGGGCTTGTCGAAGGCCAGGTCGATATCGAGGAAGGCGAACTTGCCCGAGGCTTGGGCACGTTCCTTGACCCGCTGGGCCACATCCAGCAGGGCCGGATAGTCGCCGGCGGTGTTGATCACGAACTGGAACGGCAAGCCCTCGCCAGTGCCGGGCAGCGACGGCAGGTTGAACCCAAAGATCTGCAGGCCGCCGATCTGCTCAAGCTGCGCCTGCACCAGCGGCAGCAGCTGCATCTGCGTACGCTCGCGCTCGTTCCACGGCTTGAGCAGAAAGCCGCCGATACCGCTTTGCACACCATTGAAACCGTTGATCTGGAACGACGAGTAGTACTCGGGGAAGCGCTTGAACAGCGGGGTGAACTGGTCAGTGTAGGCGTTGAGGTAGTCCAGGTTGGCGGTCTGCGGCGAGCTGCTCATCATGAAGATCACCCCCTGGTCCTCGTCCGGGGCCAGCTCGTTGCGGGTGAACATCAGCAGCACCGGGATCAGGCACAAGATCAGCACGGCGAACACCAGCACCACCGGGCGACTGTCCAGGGTGCCGTGCAACAGGCGTTGATAGCGCAGCTTCAGGCTATCGAAGATCAGGTCCAGGCGGTGGGCCAGGCCGCTGGGGTTCTGTTCGTGGCGTAGCAACAGGGCGCACATCATCGGCGACAAGGTCAGCGCCACCACGCCGGAGATCACCACCGCGCCGGCCAGGGTCAGGGCGAATTCCTTGAACAGCGCGCCGGTCAGCCCGGTGAGAAAGCCGATCGGCGCGTACACCGCCGCCAGGGTGATGGTCATCGACACCACCGGCACGGCGATCTCGCGGGCGCCTTCCAAGGCGGCCTGGCGCGGCGTCTTGCCTTCCTCGATATGACGGTGGATGTTCTCCACCACGACGATGGCGTCGTCCACCACCAGGCCGATGGCCAGGACCATGGCCAGCAGCGTCAGCAGGTTCAGCGAGTAGCCCATCATCTGCATGAAGAACAGCACGCCGATCATCGACAGCGGGATGGTCACCACCGGGATCAGCACCGAGCGCAGCGCGCCGAGGAACAGGAACACCACGACGATGACGATCAGCACCGCCTCGCCGAGGGTCTTGATCACCTCGTCGATCGAGGCCTGGATGAACAGCGTGGCGTCATAGGCGATCGACACCTTGAGGTTGGCCGGCAACTCCTCCTCCAGCTGTGGCATGAGCCGGCGCACTTCCTTGATCACCTCCAGCGGGTTGGCCGCCGGGGTGGCCTTGATGCCGATGTACACCGACGGCGTGCCGTCGAAGGAACTGACCGTGTCGTAGTTCTCCGCCCCCATCTCCACCCGTGCCACATCGCCGAGCAACACCCGGGTGTCGCCAGCGGTCTTGACCGGCAGGGCGGCGAAGGCCTCGGCGGACTTCAGCTCGGTGGTGGCGTTGATGCTGGTGACCACGTACTGGCCCTTCACCTCGCCGGCAGCGGCGAGGAAGTTGTAGCGGCGCACGGCATTGGTCACCTCCACCGCCGACAGGCCGAAACCGGCCAGCTTCACCGGGTCGATCCAGATGCGCATGGCGAACACCTGGTTGCCGAGGATCTCGGCCTCGGCCATGCCGGGCAAGGTGGCCAGCTTGGGCTGGATCACCCGCGACAGGTAGTCGGTGATCTGTGGGTTGCTCATCTGCTGGCTGTAGAAACTCAGGTACATCAGCGCCGAGGCGTCGGCCGCCTCCTTGCTCAGTACCGGGTCTTCGGCGTCCTGGGGCAGCTTGTTGCGCACCTCGTTGGCCTTGGCCAGCAACTGGGTGAACAGACGGTCGCTGTCGGCGCCGATGCGCGCGTAGACCGAGATGATCGAGAAGTTCTGCCGGCTCACCGACGTCATGTAGTCGATGCCGTCGGCGCTGGCCAGGCTCTGTTGCAGGGGTTGGGTGATATAGCCCTGGATGGTCTCGGCGTTGGCCCCGGGGTAGGCGGTGGTCACCGTGATCAGGGCGTTCTCCATTTGCGGATACTGGCGGATCTGCAGCTTGCTCCAGGCTTGCAGCCCCAGCAGCAGGATCAGCAGGCTGACCACGCTGGCCAGCACCGGGCGACGGATGAACGGGTCGGTGAACGCCATGCCAGCCTCCCGTTCAGTTCGCGCCCGGCGCGGCGGGCTTGAGGGCCTGGTCGGCGCTGATGCGGATCGCCGCGCCCGGGCTGAGCTTGAGCTGGCCGGCGGTCACCACCTGGTCGCCGGCCTGCAAGCCCTTGAGTATCACCACCCAGCCCTCGCGGCGCTCGCCGGTCTGCACGGTGCGTTGCTCGGCGACCAGGCTGGTCTGGCCCTCGGCATCGTGCTGCACCTGGCCGTCCTCGTTGCGCTTCTGGCTGATCCGGTACACCGAGTTGCCGTACAGGGTGTAGGTGATGGCGTTCTCAGGCACCACCACCTGCTGTTGCGGGTCGGGCAGCAGCAGCTGGAGGCTGGCGAACATGCCCGGCAGCAGCTTGCCGTCTGGGTTGGCCAGGGTGGCGCGGACCAGCAGGTTGCGGGTGTTCTCGTCGACCTTGGGGTTGATCGCGCTGAGGCTGGCGGGGAAGGTCTGCCCGGGATAGGCGGCCACCTGGGCCAGCACCCGCTGGCCCAGGTTCAGGTGGGGCAGGGCCTGCTCGGGCACGTTGAAGTCGACGTAGAGGCTGGACAGGTCCTGCAGGGTGGCGATCACCGTGCCGCTGGCCAGGTAGGCGCCGACATCCACCTGGCGGATGCCGATGGTGCCGCTGAACGGGGCACTGATGCTCTTTTTCGCCAGCGAGGCCTTGAGCTGGTCGACCACCGCCTGGTTGCGCCGGTACTGGGCGGTGAGGCGGTCGAACTCACCGCGGGAGATGGCCGAGTCGCCGACCAGCTGGCTGCCGCGGCCGAAGTCGACCTTGGCCAGGCCCAGGTCGGCCTGGGCGGTGCCGAGCAGGGCGGTTTCCTGGTCGCTGTCCAGTTGCAGCAGCAGTTGCCCGGCCTTGACCTGCTGGCCGGATTGGAAATGCAGCGACCTGACCGTGCCGGCCACCTCCAGGCTCAGCTCGACGCCCTGGTAGGCCTTGAGGCTGCCGACCGCCGGCAGGCGCTCCTGCCACTGGCGCAGCTCGGCCTGGGCCGCGGCGACACTGACCGGCGGCTTGGGCTGGGAAAACATCTGCACCTGCTGGTAGATGGAAAAGGCTTTGATGCCTCCCAGGATCAACACGATCAGCAGGACGACGGCCAACATGATCAGCATGCGGCGGCGCAACATGGTCCGGTTCTCTGGATGTGAGGTTATGCAGCGGGCACGAGCACGGGCGATGCGACCCACGTGCGGTGGGGAAAGTATCGTCGGTTTTTGAAAAAAGGGGAGGAACAAGCCGCTGAAGGCCGAAGCGAGAGGCCACGGTGGGCCTGGTACTGGCAGCAACTGTATCTGGCGCTGCCGGTACCAGGCACCGCGTCGCCTGGTTCGCCAGCAAGGCTGGCTCCTACGGGAGGAGCACAGCGCTTGCCCGCGACATCAGGCCAGGTGCAGGTGGTTGTCCCAGAACCCGGACGGCAGGTTCATCGGCTGGCCGATCAACTCAGCCTGGCGGCAATCGTAGAAGCGGCAGCGGCCTTGCCCGGAGGTGACCACAAAGCCATCCTTCACCGCGCCGACCCCGGCGCAGTCGGGCATCGGCGCGTCGAGCTTGACCGCGCCGCTGTCCAGGTCCCAGATGAACAGGCGGTTGGCCCGCGGGGCGGTCAGCGCCACCAGGCGCAGGTCGCTGTGGATGGCCACGCTGGCGGTGTACTGGGCCATCGCCTGCAATTGCCGCTCAGGCACTGGGAAGGCCTTGAACGGCTCGCCCGGGCGCTTGATCGCCAGCAGCTCGGCGGTCTCGTGCGCGTCCCCCATGAACTGCTGGCAGGCGGCGATGGTGCCGTCGCTGCCCACCGCCAGGTGGCGCACGCTGTTCATCTGCTGGGCCAGGGTCTCCTTGCTCAGCAGGGTGCCATCGCGCTGCATCAGCACCAGGCTCGGCTGCATGGCATCGAGGTTCATCTCGACCCGGCTCTCGGCCTCGGTGCGGATACCGCCGTTGGCCACCACCAAGGTCTCGCCGTCCGGCAGCCAGGCCACTTCGTGGGGGCCGATGCCGTGGGTCGGGATCTCGCCGCTGTGCACCAGGCGTTCGCCTTCGAAGCGGTAGACACCGAGCACACCGCGCCCAGGGTCGCGGGTGTCGTTCTCGGTGGCATACAGCCACTCGCCGTCCTGGTGGATCACCGCATGGCCATAAAAATGCCGGTGTGGCTGCGAGGCGACGGTCTGCAGCAGGCGCCCGTCACGCAGGTCGATCAGGTAGCTCTCGGTACCGGGCCGACGGGCGACGAACAGCGCGATGGGCAGCGCAGGGTGGTTGATGATCGCGTGGCAACGCTGGGCCACCTGGGTGCTGAACACCTGGGTGCCGTCCAGGCGGAACCCGACGGCATAATGCCTGCCGTCGCCGTCGTCGCGCGCCGAGAGCAGCAAGGGTTCGCTGCCTTTGTTGCGAAACAGGCTCCAGCCGCCCAGGGTCAGGGCGCTGAGCAATACGCTACCGAGTTTCAGGGCCTGGCGTCGCAGCATGATCAGTCACCGTCGTTGGCGTTGAAGCCCAGTTGGATGTTCAGCGCCTTGGCCAGCTCGCCTTCGTGCAGGCGGTGGACGACGTTGAGGGCATCGTAGATCTGGTTGAGGGTTTGCTTGCCGGCGTCGTCGGCCAGCAGTTCGCCCAGGGTCTTCTGGTTGTCGCCCAGCAGCTTGAGGGCGTTGGCGTAGGCGTCGTCGATCTTTTGCGCCAGCGCTGCCTGGTCCTTGCCCAGCAGGCCACGCAGGCCCTGGTTGTCGACCCCGACCCACACCGTCTGGGCGGCCTTGAGCGAGGCTTCCAGGCTCTTGATCGAAGAATGGCTGCGCCAGGCTTCTGCCTGCAGCGGCTGCACGATGCCCTTGCTCAGGCGGCCCATCGGTGCGCCGAGCTTTTTCTTCAGGGTGTCCAGGGCGGTCACCTGGGCACGCAGCAGGTCGGCGATGGCCTCGTGGGAGTCGGCATAGCGCTGGTTGGGGAACTTGGTCATCTGCGAGAGCATGCCGTCGGTGCTGTTCCAGCCCTTGAGGATCTCTTCGGCCAGGGCCTTCTGGTGTTCGCCGATGGCCACCAGCAGCGGGCAGTAGCGGGCCTTCTGCTCGGCCGTGGCGATGTCCGGCTTGCTGTCGAACAGGATGTATTCGTAAGCCGACAAACCGCGCACCACGACGCTGGCCTTGCCCAGCGACTCGGCGTCCATCGGTTTGTCCGCGGCTACCAGCTGCTCGACCTGGCGACCGACCAGGTTCTTCTTGTCTGGCCAGAACTGCACTTGCCAGGCGCGGTTGCCCTCGGCCAGCGGGCCGACCAGCAACGGTTGCAGCTCGGCCCAGGCTTTTTGCGCGTTGAGGAAGTCGGCGCGGGCTTTTTCCAGGTCTTCCTTGCCTTCGCAATAGGCCAGGGCGCTGGCGGCCAGCGCGCGGTCGGCTTCGACCCAGCGGCTGTAGGTCGGCAGGATCACCTGCTTGGCAATGGCGGCCGAGGTCACGGCTTGCGGGTCCTGCGGCGAGCAGGCGCCGAGGGCGAGGGCGGCGAGGCTGGTGAACAACAGTTTGGGTCGGAACATGCCCGGCTCCTTGTGCGGTTTAAAGTGAATTCAGGAAGGCCAGCAGCGCGGCGCGTTGCTCGGCATTGAACGTCAGTACATGGTCGCGCGCTGCCTGGGCCTCGCCGCCGTGCCAGAGCACGGCCTCGAGCAGGTTGCGGGCACGGCCGTCATGCAGGAACTGGCTGTGGCCGCTGACGGTCTGGCTCAGGCCGATCCCCCACAAGGGCGGGGTACGCCAGTCCTGGCCGTTGGCGGCAAATTCGGTGCGTTCGTCGCTCAGCCCCGGGCCCATGTCGTGCAGCAGCAAGTCGCTGTAGGGGCGGATCACCTGGCCGGCCAGCTCTGGTTCGGCGGCGTTGGCGGCGGTGGTGAACTGCGGGGTGTGGCAGGCCTGGCAGCCCGCCTGGAAGAACAGGTTCTTGCCGGCCAGCACCTGGGGCGCGCCGACGTCGCGGCGGGCCGGCACGCCGAGGTTGCGGGTATAGAAGGTGACCAGGCGCAGGATGTTGTCGCTGACCTCCTTCTCGCCGTCCTGGCCATCGCCGTTGGGCGCGGCCAGGCAGGCGACCTGCGCCGGGGTGCAGTCGTCCTTGGGCAGCAGGCCGGTGGTCAGGCCCATGTCGCCGGCGAAGGCGTGCACGTTCTGCTGGTTGACGTTGGGCTGGCCGGCCTTCCAGCCGAAGCGGCCGACCACGGTCTTGCCCTGGGCATCGTCCCACACCCGGTTGGCGCGCCCGCGAATGCCGTCGCGGTTGCGATCGTCAGGGTCTTCATTGGCGAGCAGGTCGGCTTCGGCAATCGCTTCGAGCAGGCCGAGGCCGATCATCGGTGGGGCAACCCGCGCCGAAAAGCGCGTGTCCGGGTGCAACGGGCCGTAGCCGAGCTGGCTGATCTGCAGGCTTGGGCGACGCAGTTCGACGGCATGGCCATCCTGGAAGGTGACCCGCTGCTGGTCGTAGCTCACCCGTACCTTGCCCTCCGGCATCACGCCGGGGATGGCCATGTCCTGCAACTGGGTGCCGTAGACCGGCTCGGGGACCACGCCCAGGCGTTCGATTTCGCGGGCGTGGTAGGGCTGGTCGGGGATCGACAGGCGCACCAGCATCGACACTGCGTTGCTGTCGCCCGGCTCGGGCGGGTGGCCGCGGCCATCGCGCACGTGGCAGTTCTGGCAGGCGTTGGTATTGAACAGCGGGCCGAGGCCGTCGCGGGCGGTAGTGGTGGACGGGGCGATGACCCAGGGGTTGCGAAAGAAGCTGTTGCCCACCGCGAAGTCCAGGCGCCGCTCGGGGCTGAGGTTGGCCGAGGGCAGCGAGTAGGCGTTGCGGTCGCTGCGCTGCACGGTTGCCTTGCCACCGGCGAGGGCTTCGCCGGGCTCGGCCTGGGTGAAACGCGGGGCGTCGTCACAGGCGGCGAGGGCGAGGGCCAGCAGCAGGGGGCTTAGGCGGAGCACGGACATCGAGGATCCTGGGCATGGGCGAAAAACCGGCGTGCAAGCTTATCAGGCCGGGGGTGTTTGAATAAGAGCAATTTGCAATTGCTGGATGAAATCAATGTCAGCTGGCCTATCGGCGCGCACGGTACATGTAGGAGCGGCCTCGTGTCGCGAAAGGGCTGCAAAGCAGCCCCAGGCTCTGTGCATCAACGCGAATAACCCGGGGCCGCGCTGCGGCCCTTTCCGACCGGTCCGACGCCTCGGCAAGGCCGCTCCTACAGGGGGCGCTGGTGGTGCTGGAAATGAAAAAGGCGGCCCGAAGGCCGCCTCTGCTGAACCGCTGGCGCTGATCAGAACTCGTGATCGGCGGTGTCTGGGTTCAGGTTGGCAATGCCCAGCTTGCCCGCTGCCTGCTCGATCGCGCCGGTCTGCTTGACCAGCGAGGCGATGGCGTCACGCACGATCTGGTTGCCGGCGGCATTGTCGGCGGCGATCAGCTGGTCGTAGTGCTCGCCCTTGAGCGCGTGGTCGACGATCACCTGGATCTTGGCCTCGGTGGCTTCCAGGTCGGCCTTGAGGGTGGCGTCGGTGGCCGGGTCGACCTTGGCCACCAGCGACGACAGGCTCGGGCCGCTCAGCTTGCTGCCGTCGACACGGGTGTACTCGCCCAGGTAGACGTTGCGGATGCCCTTGGCGTCGTAGAAGTGCGAGTAGTGGGTGTTGTCGCTGAAGCAGTCATGCTCGTCTTCCGGCGAGTTGGCTTCCAGCGAGACCTTCATGCGCTCGCCGGCCAGTTCGCCCAGCGACAGGCTGCCCATGCCGAACAGCATCTTGCGCAGGCCATCGTTGCCCGGCTCGTTTTCCAGGGTGGCGCGGTAGTTGTCGGCGACGTTCGGTGCCCAGTTGCCGACCATTTCCTCGAGGTCCTTGACCAGCAGGTCGGTGACCGCCTTGAGGTAGGCGCGGCGACGGTCGTTGTGCCCGCCCGTGGCGCCCTTGCCTTCGAGGTAGTCCGAGGCCGGGCGGTTGCCCGCGCCTGGGCCGGTGCCGTTGAGGTCCTGGCCCCAGAGCAGGAATTCGATGGCGTGGTAGCCGGTGGCGACGTTGGCTTCCGAGCCGCCCAGTTCGTTGAGGCTGGCGAGCTTCTCGGGGGTGATGGCCTTGACGTCGATCTTGTCTTCGCCCACCTGGATCTCGGTGTTGGCGATGATGTTGGCGTTGGCCGCCGGGTTGCCCAGGGCGTGCTCGTAGCTCTTGTCGACGTAGTCGATCAGGCCTTCGTCCAGGGGCCAGGCGTTCACCTGGCCTTCCCAGTCGTCGATGATGGTGTTGCCGAAGCGGAACACTTCGCTCTGCAGGTAAGGCACACGGGCGGCAGCCCAGGCGTCCTTGGCGGCCTTGAGGGTCTGGTCGTCGGGCTTGGCGAGGAAGGCGTCGACGGCGCTTTGCAGCTGCTTGGCGGTGCTCAGCGAGTCGCTGTACACGGCGTGGACCATTTCGGCGTAATGCTTGACCACGGCCTTGGCGGCGGCTTCGTCGACCGCGCCTGCTGCGGCGCTGGTGCTGGCGGCGGCAGGTGCCTGGGCTTGCGGCGCGGCGGCCTTGTCATCCTTGCCTTCGCCGCAACCGGCGAGGGCGATGGCGATGGCCAGCAGACTGGCGGAGGCCAGAGGCATTCGAATCATTGTTGGTTTCCTGCGTCGTGTGGTGGGACCAAGGGTGGGCCGTGCGCCGTGGCACGCGAAACCGTGACATCATGCGAAAGATTTGCATTTGCTGTAAAGGGTCGGGCGCGCATTTCATGCAAACGCCCGTTTGCGCGGTGGCGCCAAGGCCAGCCGGGGGTTACAGCGCGGACACCTGGTCGCGTTGCGCCTGCTTGAGGAAGTGGGTCAGCTCGCGGGCCGACAAAGGCTTGCTGTAGTGGTAGCCCTGACCTTCGTGACAACCCTGGGCAATGATGTAGCTTTCCTGCTCGGCGGTTTCCACGCCCTCGGCGATCACCTGCATGCCCAGGCTCTTGCCCAGCTGGATGATGGCGCGAACGATGGTGGCGTCGTCATCGTCGTCGAGCAGGTCCTGAACGAAGCTCTTGTCGATCTTGATCTTGTCCAGCGGCAGCGATTTCAGGTAGCTGAGCGAGGAGTAGCCGGTGCCGAAGTCGTCGATGGCGATCAGCGCGCCGGAGCGGCGAAGGCTGAGCAGGTGCTGGGCGGCGGTGCTGATGTCTTCCATCAGGCCGGTCTCGGTGACTTCCAGCTCCAGGCTGCGCGGCGGCAGGCGGTAGGCCTGCAGCAGGTTGTTGACCACCCGCGGCAACTCGTTGTGGTGCAATTGCACGGTGGACAGGTTGACCGCCATGCGCAGCTCGCCGAAGCCCAGGTCGTGCCACTCGCGCAGTTGCCGGCAGGCCTGGTCGAGCACCCATTCGCCGATGCTGATGATGCTGCCGTTCTGCTCGGCCAGGGGAATGAACTGGTCGGGCGGGACCATGCCCAGCTCCGGGTGCTGCCAGCGCAGCAGGGCCTCGACGCCGACCACGCGGTGGTCGCGGTAGCTGATCTGCGGTTGGTACACCAGGTACAGCTGGTTGCGCGGCAGGGCTTCGCGCAGGTCCTTTTCCAGTTCGCGGCGCCGGCGCATCTCGCTGTCGACGCTGGCGATGTAGAACTGATAGCGGTTGCGTGAGCGGGCCTTGGCCAGGGTCATGGTCTGCTCGGCCTTTTGCAGCAGTTTCTCGGTGCTGTCGCCGTCCTCGGGGAACAGGGTGATGCCGATGGTGGCGCGCAGGCGAATCTGCTGCTGGTCGAGGTCGAACGGCGCCTCGAGGTCATCGAGGATGCTCTGGGCCAGTTCGGCGGCCTCGTAGGGTTGCTCGATGTTGGCCTGGACCAGGGCGAACTGGTCGCCGCCGAGCCGCGCCAGGGCGCCGAGGCGGCCACTGTGGGCGCGCAGGCGGTCGGCCAGGGCCAGCAGCAGTTGGTCGCCGACCTGGTAGCTGAACTGCTCGTTGATGCCCTTGAAGTCGTCCAGGCCCACGCACAGCACGGCGACGCGGCGTTGCAGGCGGCCGCCGTCGACCAGGATCTTGTCCAGTTGCTGCTGCAACTGCTGGCGGTTGGGCAGGCCGGTGAGGAAGTCGTACTGGGCCATGCGTTGCAGGCTGTTCTCGGCTTCATGGCGCAAGTGGGTGTTGCGCTCGATGGAGGCCAGCAGCTGGTTGGCGGTGTTGACCCAGATGCCCAGCTCGTTGCGTTCGTGGCCCTTGAGCTGCGGGATCTGGTGCTGGCTGGGGCGGTCTGGGTTGATCTGGGTGAGGTGCTCGATGATCTTCGACAGCGGCTTGGTCAGCAGCCAGTGGTACACCAGGTACAGCACCAGGCCCATGGCCAGGGCGCGCAGCACCCCGGAGATGAAGATGATCACTGCATTGATCAGAAAACCTTCGCCGTAGCCCGAAGTATCGAGGGTGATGCTCAGGTCGCCGTAATATTCGCTGTAGGGGCCACGGCCGACCAGTTGCGTGGTGTAGGTGCGTTCCTGGCCAAGGATCAGGTCGGTCAGCCAGCGCATGGACATGTCCTGCAGGGGCCGGGATTTTTCCGCCAGCATGGTTTCGTTGGGGTGGCCGATGGAGGCCATGCGCACGGCCTGGTCCTGGAACAGGCCTTCCATCACCTGCATGCCCATTTCCCGGTCGAGGCTGTACACCGCCTGGGTCGAGGGGTCGCGGAACATGTCGAGGATGCGCTGGGCGTCGTTGTTCACCGACTGGCGGGTCTTGTAGGCGTCGTAGACGATCTGCGCACAGCTGAGCACGACGCCGACAGCCAACGCCGAGAGCAACACCACCCTGAGCAACTTGACCGACAAGCTGTTGCGAAATTCCAGCTTCAATGGGGTTTCCTTAATCCATGCGCATGCCATTATTTTGCCATCAACCATGGCGACAGACTATCGACCGATGTGCCCTTGGCTCTGTATCGGTTGGGCGGTCATGCGACTTGAGTGCGCTGCGTCAACTTTCCAGAAGTTGATGTTAGCGCGCTATGCCGGCTGAGCAAGAGGGGCGAGGCCCCGGGCGGGCAAATCGCCCGGCAGCTGTCGGCGCCGGCATAAAAAAACCCGGCGCAAGGCCGGGTTTTTTGTTCAGCACTGAAAGACTCAGGCCGTGAAGGTCTTGCCTTCGAACTGCTCGGCTACGAACTTCCAGTTGACCAGGTTCCAGAACGCCTCGACGTACTTCGGACGCAGGTTGCGGTAGTCGATGTAGTAGGCGTGTTCCCAGACGTCGCAGGTCAGCAGCGGGGTGTCGCCGCTGGTCAGCGGGTTGCCGGCGCCGATGGTGCTGGCCAGGGCCAGGGAGCCGTCAGCCTTCTTCACCAGCCAGCCCCAGCCGGAGCCGAAGGTGCCGACGGACACCTTGGTGAACTCTTCCTTGAACTTGTCGAAGGAACCGAAGGCGGCGTTGATGGCCTCGGCCAGGGCACCGGTCGGTTGGCCGCCGGCGTTTGGCGCCAGGCAGTTCCAGTAGAAGGTGTGGTTCCAGACTTGAGCGGCGTTGTTGAAGATGCCGCCCGAAGAGGTCTTGACGATCTCTTCCAGGGTCTTGCCTTCGAATTCGGTGCCTGGGACCAGGTTGTTCAGGTTCACGACATAGGTGTTGTGGTGCTTGTCGTGGTGGAACTCCAGGGTTTCCTTGGAGATGTGCGGCTGCAGGGCATCGTGGGCGTAGGGCAGCGGCGGCAATTCAAAAGCCATGGTGGATCTCCTGATTCAGGTCTGTTTGCGGTTTGCGCAAGGCCGATCACGGGCGGCCCATGAGCGTCGACGAGTTTGTACTCTTTGCGACGCAAGGGCTGGATCATAGCACCGGCCCCGGCGCTTAACCACGCAACATCTATAGGGAATAGAGGTTCCAGAGCGGTTTGTCGGGAGCGACAGGCGGGCCCTCTCAGGTGCTGTGCAATCCCTGTAGGAGCGGCCTTGCGTCGCGAACGGGCTGCAGCAGCCCCGGGATTTCAGCGTTGATCCGCAGATCGCCGGGGTCGCTTGGCGGCCCTTTGCGGCCGGCCGACGCCTTGGCCGCTCCTACCGCGAGGCGTGTAATCCATTCGCTTCAGTTGAAAATCAACTGCGCCGCTACCGCGAACATCATCACCGCCACCATCAGGTCCAGCAGCCGCCAGGTCGTTGGCCGGGCCAGCCACGGCGCCAGCCAGGCGGCGCCGATGGCCAGGGTCGAGAACCACACCAGCGAGGCGCTGGCCGCCCCCGCCACATAAGCGCCGGGCACGCTCTGCTGGGCACCGAGCGAGCCGATCAGCAGCACGGTGTCCAGGTATACGTGAGGGTTGAGCAGGGTCACCGCCAGGGCGCTGAGCAGTACCGCGCGGCGCGAACGCTGGCCCTGGCCCTGCTGGTGCTGCAGGCTCTGCTTCGAGCAGGCGCTGCGCAGCGCCTTGGCGCCGTACCAAAGCAGGAACAGCGCGCCACCCCAGCGCGCCACCGCCAACAGCGTCGGGTTATGGGCCAGCACCGTGGCCAGGCCGAACACCCCGGCGGCCACCAGCAGCGCGTCGCAGACCACACACAGCGCCGCCACCGGCAGGTGATGCTCGCGGCGCAGGCTTTGCGCCAGGACGAAGGCGTTCTGCGCGCCGATAGCCATGATCAGGCCGAAGGCCACCAGCATGCCGTTGAGATAGCTTTGCCACATGTGAGGAACACTCCACTGGCGCCGACGTTGCCGCTGGCGCTGATTACAAGAAAGATGTGGCCATTGTGGCGGGCGCGGCGGTATAAGAAAAACAAATAGAGCTGATCCATCATTAGAGAAATCGATGTTCGACTACAAGCTGCTCGCCGCCCTCGCCGCGGTGATCGAACAAGCCGGCTTCGAGCGTGCTGCCCAGGTGCTGGGGCTGTCGCAATCGGCCATCTCGCAACGCATCAAGCTGCTCGAGGCGCGGGTCGGCCAACCGGTGCTGGTGCGGGCGACACCGCCGAGCCCGACCGAGGTCGGGCGCCAGTTGCTCAACCATGTGCAGCAGGTGCGTCTGCTCGAGCGCGACTTGCAGCGCCAGGTGCCGGCGCTGGACGAAGAGGGCATGCCCGAACGCCTGCGCGTGGCGCTCAACGCCGACAGCCTGGCGACCTGGTGGGCGGGCGCAGTGGGGGCGTTCTGCGCCGAGCAGCAGTTGCTGCTGGACCTGGTGGTCGAGGATCAGGACGTGGGCCTCAAGCGCATGCGTGCCGGCGAGGTGGCGGCTTGCCTGTGCGGTAGCGAGCGTCCGGTGGCTGGCGCACGCAGCTTGGCGCTGGGGGCGATGCGCTACCGGGCGCTGGCCAGCCCCGGGTTCATGGCGCGCTATTTCCCCAACGGTTTCGAGGTCGCGCGCCTGGCGCGGACCCCGGCGATCGTGTTCGGCCCCGATGACTTCCTGCAGCACCGCTACCTGGCCTCACTGGGTATCGAGGATGGTTTCCTGCACCATCTGTGCCCGTCTTCCGAGGGTTTCTTGCGCATGACCGAGGCCGGCCTGGGCTGGGGCCTGGTGCCCGAGCGGCAGGTGGCCGAGCAACTGGCCGGTGGCGAGTTGGTGGAAATCTGCAGCGATACCCCCATCGATGTGCCGCTGTACTGGCATCATTGGCGCAATGGCGGGCAACTGCTCGCCCAGCTGACCGAACACCTGCGCCATTCGGCCCGGGACTGGCTGGTGCCGTTGTAGGCGCGGCGTGCGTCAGTTGCATCCGATATCAGGCAAGGCGGAGTCTTACATGCGAATTCTGGTCACCGGCGCGAGCGGCTTCATTGGCGGGCGCTTTGCGCGCTTTGCCCTGGAGCAGGGCCTGGAGGTGCGGGTCAACGGCCGGCGGGCGGAAGGGGTGGAACACCTGGTCAAGCGCGGGGCGCAGTTCATTCCCGGCGACCTGGGCGATGCCGAACTGGCCCGGCGCCTGTGCCAGGGCGTCGACGCGGTGGTGCATTGCGCGGGCGCCGTGGGCACCTGGGGGCGCTACCAGGACTTCCACCAGGGCAACGTGGTGCTCACCGAGAACGTGGTCGAGGGCTGCCTGAAGGAGCACGTGCGGCGCCTGGTGCACCTGTCGTCGCCGTCGATCTACTTCAACGGCCGTGGGCAACGGGATATCCGCGAGGACCAGGTACCGCGGCGTTTCCACGACCACTACGCGCTGACCAAGCACCTGGCCGAGCAGAAGGTGTTCGGCGCCCAGGAGTTCGGCCTCGAGGTGCTGGCGTTGCGACCGCGCTTCGTCACTGGCGCCGGTGATACGAGTATTTTCCCGCGGCTGATGCACATGCAGCGCAAGGGCCGGGTGGCGATCATCGGCAATGGCCTGAACAAGGTCGACTTCACCTGCGTGCACAACCTCAACGAGGCCTTGCTCAGCGCGCTGTTCGCCGAGGAGCAGGCGCTGGGGCAGGCCTACAACATCAGCAACGGCCATCCGCTGCCGTTGTGGGACGTGATCAACTATGTCATGCGCCGCATGCAGCTGCCCCAGGTCACCCGCTACCGCGCCTATGGCCTGGGCTACAGCCTGGCGGCGCTGAACGAGGCTGCCTGCCTGCTGTGGCCCGGGCGCCCGCAGCCGACCTTGAGCCGTACCGCGATGCAGGTGATGAGCCGCGATTTCACCCTCGATATCAGCCGCGCCCGCCAGTACCTGGACTACCGACCCAAGGTCGAGGTGTGGGCGGCGCTGGATGAATTCTGCGCCTGGTGGCAGGCCCAGCCGGGCCAGCGCTGAACCTGTGGGCGGGATGATGGTCATCAGTGCGCTGCCCAGGCGGTTTATACTCATGCCTCTTTGCTACTACTGCGGTTGACTACATCCATGCGTAATGACGCCCACGACGATTTCGACGAAGTGCCCACCCTGCGGGCCGGCACCCCTGATGATGACGAACTGCTGCCTGCCCACGTGGCGCGCAGCCGCCAGAAGGCCGCGCGTCCCCGCAGCAATGGGCCGCTGTGGGCGTTGCTCGGCGCCTCGTTTATTGCCCTGGCGGGGCTGGGTTGGTGGAGCTTCCAGCAGATTTCGCTGATGGAGCAGCAATTGATCGC
Organism: Pseudomonas sp. VA159-2; assembly: GCF_024126635.1. NCBI lineage: Bacteria > Pseudomonadati > Pseudomonadota > Gammaproteobacteria > Pseudomonadales > Pseudomonadaceae > Pseudomonas > Pseudomonas sp. VA159-2. Next base: position 16,342 of record NZ_JAMYBV010000036.1, read on the forward strand.
CACCCAGGAAAGCTTCGCCCGCATCAGCGAAGAAGCCGCCGGGCGGTTGCAGGCAATCAGCGGCAAGGTCGCGGCCAGCGAGTCGAGCAACAGCACCGGCAGTGAGGCGTTGAAGCTGCAGATTCGCCAGTTGCAGGCCTCGTTGGCCGAGCAGGGCAAGCAGCAGCAGGGCGTCGCCGGCCAGGCGGGCGACTTGGGCAAGCGCCTGGAGCAGGTGCTGGCCGACACCCGCGAGCAGCAAAAAGCCGTGACCGAGTTGCAGGGCCAGTTGCAGGCTCAGCTCAAGGCGGTGAACGCCGAGTTGACGGCGCTGAAGTCGGGGCAGGTGGACGGCGGCAAGCTGGATGGCCAGCTCAAGAGCCTGAGCAACGAGGTGGCGGCGTTGAAGAAGCAGGGCAATCCGAGCGCGGCGATCGCCAGCCTGGAGCAGGATGTGCTGGTGCTCAAGAGCCAGGTCGACAACCGCCCGGCGCCAGCGGCCGGCGGTGCCTCGGTGCAGGAGTTCGACGCCTTCCGTGGCCAGACCACCCGCAACATCAGCACCTTGCAGAGCCAGATCCAGAACCTGCAGCAGCAGATCAACGCCCGGCCCTGAGCCGACAAGGCTGGCGCCTACGGACCCAAGGCAGGTGACGGGCGTTGTAGGAGCCGGCCTTGCCGGCGAACACCGGCATAGCCGGTGCCATCCACGACCGCGTCGCCTGGTTCGCCAGCAAGGCTGGCGCCTACGGGACGCTGGCTGTCACAGCCGCGGATAATCGATATAACCTACCGGGCCCTTGGCGTAGAACGTCTCTGGGCGCGGCGCATTGAGCGGCGCGTCGGCGGCCAGGCGCGCCGGCAGGTCGGGGTTGGCGATGAAGGGGATGCCGAAGGCCACGGCATCGGCCCTGCCATTGGCCAGGGCGGCGTTGGCGCTGGCCTTGTCGAAGCGCTCGTTGACGATGTACGGGCCACCGAAGGCGGCCTTGATCAGCGGGCCGATGCTGTCGTCGGCTTCTCGCTCCCGCGAGCAGATGAAGGCGATGCCGCGCTTGCCCAGCTCCCGTGCCACGTAGCTGAAGGTCTCGGCGCGGTCGGCGTCGCCCATGTCGTGGGCGTCGGCCCGTGGCGCCAGGTGCACGCCCACGCGGCCAGGGCCCCACACCTCGATGGCCGCGTCGGTGACTTCCAGCAGCAGCCGGGCGCGGTTTTCCAGCGAGCCGCCGTAGCGGTCGCTGCGCTGGTTGGTGCTGCTCTGCAGGAACTGGTCGAGCAGGTAGCCGTTGGCGCCATGGATCTCCACGCCGTCAAAACCCGCGGCCTTGGCGTTCTCGGCGCCACTGCGGTAGGCCTCGACGATATCGGTGACTTCCTCGGTCTCCAGCGCCCGTGGCATCGGGTAGTCGCTCAAGGGGCGGACCAGGCTGACATGGCCCTTGGCCTGGATCGCACTGGGCGCCACCGGCGCTTCGCCGTTCAGGTAAGAGGGGTGGGAAATCCGCCCAACGTGCCACAGCTGCAGGAAAATTCGCCCGCCACTGGCATGGATGGCCTTGGTCACATTGTTCCAGCCGCGCACCTGCTGGTCGTTCCAGATGCCGGGGGTGTCGGGGTAGCCGACGCCCATCGGGGTCACCGAGGTCGCCTCGCTGAGGATCAGCCCGGCGCTGGCGCGCTGTACGTAGTACTCGGCCATCAGCGCGTTGGGTACACGGCCTGCGTCGGCGCGGCAGCGGGTCAGCGGGGCCATGATGATGCGGTTGGGCAGTTGCAGGTCGCCCAGGGTGATGGGGTCGAACAGCGTAGTCATGGGCAGCGTCTCGTGAACATCAGTGGGAGGCGGTGGCCAGCTCGGCGTCGCCGCCGCGCTGGCTGAAGGTGATCAGGGTGACGATCAGCGCCAGCACCGCCAGTGCCGCCGCGGCCAGGGGCACGCGGGTCAGGCCGAAGCCATGGGCGATGACGCTGCCGCCCACCCAGGCACCCAGGGCATTGCCCAGGTTGAAGGCGCCGATATTGAGGGTGGACACCAGGTTCGGCGCGGCCTTGCCGTAGGTCACCACGTTCACCTGCAAGGCCGGTACCGCAGCGAAAGCCGCGGTGGCCCAGAGGAACAGGGTGATCTCGGCTGGCACCAGGGCGACGCTGGTCCAGCTCAGGACGGTGCAGAGCACGGCCATGGCGGCGAACACGCCCATCAGCGTGGCGCCCAGGCGGCGGTCGGCGAGCTTGCCGCCCAGGATGTTGCCCAGGGTCAGGCCCAGGCCGATCAGCAGCAGGGTCCAGGTCACGCCACGGGGCGAAACGCCGGTGACATCGCCCAGCAGCGGCGCGACATAGGTGAACAGGGCGAACATCGAGGCGGCGAACAGTACGGTCATGCTCAGCGACAGCCACAGGCCGATGCCCTTGAGCGCGGCCAGTTCGGCGCGCATGTCGACGCGGTGCTCCTCGCCCTGGCGCGGCAGGTAGCGGATCAGGCCGAGCAGCGCGACCACGCCGATGGCGGTCACTGCCCAGAAGGTCGAGCGCCAGCCGGCCACCTGGCCCAGGGCGGTGCCCAGCGGCACGCCGAGCACGTTGGCCAAGGTCAGGCCGGTGAACATCAGGGCCACGGCCGAGGCGCGGCGGTTGGCCGGCACCAGGCTGGCGGCCACCACCGAGCCGATGCCGAAGAACGCGCCGTGGCACAACGCGGTGACCACCCGGGCGAACATCAGCAGGTTGTAATCGGCGGCCACCGCGCACAGCAGGTTGCCGACGATGAACACGCCCATCAGCGCCACCAGCGCGGCCTTGCGGGGCAGGCGGGCGGTGGCCAGGGCCATGAACGGCGCGCCGATGGCCACGCCCAGGGCGTAGCCGGTCACCAGCCAGCCGGCACCGGGGATAGACACGCCGAGGTCAGCGGCGACATCGGGCAAAAGGCCCATGATGACGAACTCGGTGGTGCCGATGGCGAAGGCGCTGAGCGCCAGGATCAGAAGCGAAAGGGGCATTGCGGGTCCTTGTCAGAGCGTTTGGCTCAGTTGCGCGAGGAAGGCCTGGAGGGTCTGCTCGTTGCGTTTGAAAAAGTGCCACTGGCCGATCTTCTGGCTGCTGATCAGGCCGGCGCGTTGCAGGGTGGCCAGGTGGGCGGAGACGGTCGACTGCGACAGGCCGCAGCGTTGGTCGATCTGTCCGGCGCAGACACCATGCTCGGTGCTGTGCTGCTGGTCGGGAAACTGCGCCGCAGGGTCCTTGAGCCAGCTGAGGATGTCGCGCCGCACTGGGTGCGAGAGGGCTTTGATGATTTCGTCGAGATCGAGTGGCATGGCTGGGCTCGGAGTATGTAACGCTATATCGCGATGGGACGAAATATATATCGCTATTTAGCGATATACAAATGACAAAGCGCACTGAGCTGAGCATGAAACGCTATATAGGGGCCTGACAGGGGCCTGCTGGCAGTGTCCTGCGCGGTGTTAGACTGGGGCCATGAACTACCTTGCGCACCTTCACCTGGGCGGCCCCGCGCCGCAGCAATTGCTCGGCAGCCTGTATGGCGATTTCGTCAAGGGCGCACTGGAGGGGCGTTTCCCCCCGGCGCTGGAAGCCGCGATCCGGCTGCACCGGCAGATCGACCGCTACACCGACAGCCACCCACAGGTGCTGGCGGCGTTGGCGCGTTTTCCGCGTGAGCGGCGGCGCTTTGCCGGGATTGCCCTGGATGTGTTCTTCGACCATTGCCTGGCGCGGCACTGGGCGGATTATTCCGAGCAGCCGCTGGGGGTGTTTACCGGTGACTTTTACCGGGTGCTGCTGGCTGAACCCGAATTACCTGGGCGGCTGGCGCGGATCGCACCCTTCATGGCGGCGGATGATTGGCTGGGGGCGTATGGCGATTTCGCCACGCTGGAGCAAGTGTTCCGCGGCATTGCCCGGCGCTTGTCGCGGCCTGAGGGGATGGATGGGATGGTCGATGAGCTGGAGCGGCTGTATGAGCCGTTACTGGCGGATTTTCGTGAGTTCTATCCGCAGTTGCAGGCGTTTGCCGAGGCAGGGAGAGGATAGAGGTAGCAGGGGGCTGCGTAGGAGCGGCCTTGTGTCGCGAAAGGGTCGCGAAGCGACCCCGGCAAGTCCAAGTGGAACGCCCATTCTCAACACTTGCAAGGGTTCCCCCCTCAAGCCGCCTTCCCCACCCGCCGCAGCTCAACCTCCTCGAACCCGAACAACGCCAGGTGAACCGCCTGTTGTGCCTGAAACGCCAAGGCCGCGCGCTCCTTGCCGGCACTGTGCAGCGGCGCCAGCAGCTGGATCACCACCTCGCCACGGTCCTGGGCGAACAACCGCATCAGGTGCGAAACCAGGTCGTCCTCGCCAATGAACGGCGCCAGCGGATCCGGCTGGCCTGCGCGCCAATACTGGATCGCCACCGGCTGCACCGGCGTGCCCTGGTCGATGGCCCCGGCCAGCAGGCGGCCATGGAAGGTACGCAAGGTACGGCCATCGGTGGTGGTGCCTTCAGGGAAGATCAGCAGCGGCCGTTGTTCGCGCAACTGACCGCTGATCTGCTCGCGCAGGCGCTGGCCATCGCCACCGCCACGACGGATGAACAGGGTGCCGGCCTTCTCGGCCAGCCAGCCGGCCAGCGGCCAGTGACGCACCTCGGCCTTGGACAGGAACGACAGCGGGGTGAGCATGCCCAGCAACGGGATATCGGTCCACGAGACATGGTTGCACACCCACAGCATCGGCTGCTGTGGCAGCTCGCCCTGCACCCGCACGTTGAACGGCAGAGCCCGGACCAGGCGTTGCATGAACAGCCGCGTCCAGCGCTGGCGGCGCTCGACCGAGGCCCTCAGCCCCAGGCGTTCACCCGCGGCGATCAGCGTGGCCATGGCCACGCCCAGGGTCAACACCAGGCACAGTCGCAGCAGGCGGGCGCCGGCCCGCAGGCCGGGCATCAGACCGCCGCCTTGAAGTGGCGGGCGTAGCGTGGGCACAGGTCATCGCGCTTGAGCAGGATGAACACGTCGGCGACCTGGAAGTCCTGGTCCCAGCACGGCTCGCCGCAGATCTTCGCGCCCAGGCGCATGTAGGCCTTGAGCAGCGGTGGCATTTCGGCGATGACGTTGTGCGGCAGGGCCAGGCTCGGCAGTGGGTGCTTCGGTTCTGCGCGCAGGTGCTCGGTGCACAGGTAGCGTTCGCGCAGGCGCTGCATGATCGCGTGGGCCTGGACCCCGCCATCCTGCATGGGAATGCTGGCGCAGCCCATCAGGTAGCTGTAGCGCCCTTCGTTGAGCACTTCGGCCAGTTCGCCCCAGAGCACGGCGATGGTGCCGCCATTGCGGTAGCCTGGGTCGACGCAGGTGCGGCCCAGCTCGAGGATTGGCCCTTGCAGTTGCCGCAGGCCATGCAGGGCGAACTCTTCTTCGCTGTAGAAGCGCCCCAGGCTGCTGGCAGCCTGGTGGTCGAGCAGGCGGGTGGTGGCGACTAGCTGGCCGGTGCCCAGGTCGCGCACGCCGATGTGGCGGCAGTGGATGTCGTAGTCGTCCATGTCCAGGCCGTGTTCGGCGCCCTTGAGCTTGGCCTTGAATTCGCCGCTGAACACTTTGAAGCGTAGGGCCTGCGCTTCCTGCAGGGCCGTGGCGCCGACCAGGCGTTCGGCTTGCAGACGGCGTTCAGTGCTGTTGTCGCCAGAGCGAGCGATCCGAGTCATTGCGAGTCTCCATAAGCCAGCCAAAGGGTTGCGGCCGGTCGGCTTTGTTGTGCAAAGTCAGCCTAGGTACGCGTGGTGTCACCCCCGTGAATCTTTGGTGATGCTTGCGTGACACCCCTCAAAGGAGCTTGCGATGGCCTGGTTGCAACGACTCAACGACCCTCTGCGTCAGCCGCTGGCGGCGACCCTTGGCGAAACCTACTCGGCAGTGCTGGCGCGCCTGGGCACGGCGGCCCCGTTCGAGCTGGCGGTGCTTGGCGGGCGCGCCATGGCCACCCCCGGCCTGGCTTTCCTGCTCGGTTACCAGGCCGCCCTGCGGGTGCTCTGGCCCAGCGCGCCGCCTAGCCTGGGCGCGTTGTGCGCGACCGAGCGGCGCAGCGTGCGCCCGGCGGACATGCACACCCGCCTCGATGGCTTGCGCCTGACCGGCAGCAAGGACTTCGTCACGGCCGGCCTTGAGGCCGAGTGGTTACTTGTGGCGGCGCGCCACGAAGCGCCGGGCGATGCGCCCCGGCTGCAACTGGCAGTGGTCTACCCGGGCGAGCCCGGCGTGACCCTCGAAGCCTTGCCGACCCTGCCGCTGATGCCCGAGGTCGGCCACGGCCGCCTGTTGTTGCAGGGGGCCGCGTGCGAACTGCTCGCCGGTGATGGCTGGGATGCCTACGTCAAGCCGTTCCGCTCCCTCGAAGACTTGTACGTGCTCGCCGCGCTGGTCGGCTGGTTGCATGGCGTCGCCCAGGAGTGTGGCTGGCCGCAGGACTTGCGTTTGCGCCTACTGGCACTGTTGGCCGGCTGCGCCGAGGGCAGCCGGCAATGCGCCGACAGCATTGCCTGCCACCTGCTGCTGGGTGGGCTGTTCGCCCAGTTCCACGGGTTGCGCGGCGAGATCGACCAGGCCTTGGCCAATGGGCCAGGGCAGTGGGCGCAGCTGTGGCAACGCGACCAGGGCGTGCTGGCCCTGGCCAGCGCCGCGCGCGACCAGCGCCTGGCCAAGGCCTGGGCTGCCGCCGGATTGTCATGAACGCGTGAGAGGCTGGGGAAACCTTTGAACCTGGGCTGCCAAGCAGCCCCTGCAGATGCGTCCCATGAAGGCACTCTGGTTTGCCCTGATCACGCTCGTCACGCCGGCCTGGGCCGAGGACTGGCCCTCCGCGCAATGGCCAGTCGACCCCGCCGCGCTCGACTGGCGAGCCGTCGACGCCTACGCTTTCCCGCCACGCGACGCCGGGCGCGGTGGTATTCGCACCGATGCCCTGTTGATCATCCGCGATGGCCGCATCCTCCACGAGCGCTACGCCGCGCCCACCCGCGCCGACACCCCGCACCTGACCTGGTCGGTGAGCAAGAGCGTGCTGGCCACCGTCATGGGCGTGGCCCATGGCCAAGGGCGTTTCAGCCTGGACGACCCTGCCGCCCGCTATTACCCGGCCTTGCACCCGCACCCCGCGCTGCGCCTGGCCGACCTGCTGCACTGGGCCAGCGGCCTGGCCTGGCAGGAAGACTACGAATACGCGCCGCTGAAATCGTCGGTGGTGGCCATGCTCTATACCCGTGGGCGCAACGACATGGCCGGCTATACCGCCGCCATGCCGGCGAGCAGCCCGCCGGGCACGCGCTTCGTCTATTCCAGCGGCGACAGCAACCTGTTGGCCGCGACCCTGCGCGGCATGCTCGGGGAGGGGGACTATGCCGACTACCCCTGGCAGGCGCTGTTCACCCCGCTGGGTATCGACAGCGCGACCTGGGAACGTGATGCCGCGGGCACCTATGTCGGCTCCTCGTACCTGTATCTGAGCGCCCGCGACCTGGCGCGCATCGGCCTGCTGATGCAGCGCGGTGGACGCTGGGGCGAACGGCAGCTGCTGGCGGCGCACTGGGTGGCGTTCAACCGCACCCTGTTCGGCGCTGCCCAAGCCATCCCCGGGCAAGCCAACCCCGGCGGCCATTGGTGGCTGAACCAGCCCTTGCCTGGCCAGTCGCGGCCCTGGCCGGATGCGCCCAGCGCCACCTTCGCCGCCCTTGGCCACTGGGGCCAGGCGCTATACGTGCTGCCAGCGCAAAAACTGGTGATCGTGCGCTATGCCGATGACCGCGACGCTAGCTACAGCCACAACGAACTGCTCAAGCGCGTGCTGGCCGCCGTGGCTGGGGAGGGCCGATGAAGCGGCTGCTGCTGGTGCTGCTGCTGGCGTTGCTGGCCTGGGCCTGGCATGAGCGCCAGGCACTGGCGGATTTCCCCGGCATCCTTTCGGCGTATTCGGCCAAGGAGTACTGCTCGTGCCGGTTCGTCATGGGTTTCACTGCAGCCTATTGCCGCGGCTATGTAGAACAGTACCTGCCTTTAGGGCTGCTGGAGGAGGACAGCGCGCGGCGCCTGGTCAGCGCCGAGGGCCTTGGCCAGCGCAACCAGGCCGCCTGGCAGGGGGCGCGCGCCGGTTGCCGCTTGCTGCCGTGAAACCGTGCGGGTAAGGTTGACGGCCTCGATTCACAGGATTTCACATGTTCAAGCCGTCCCGCCTGCTGCCTTCCCTGCTGCTTCCATTGTTCATGGCCGTGGGCCTGCCCGCCCAGGCCAACTGGCACCTGGATGGCGAATCTTCACGGCTGTCGTTCGTCACTGGCAAGAACGGCAATATCGCCGAGGTCAGCCGTTTCCTGGTGCTGCACGGCAAGGTCGACCGCAAGGGCGCGGCCGAGGTGAGCATCGAGATGGACTCGATCAGCAGTGGCATCCCGCTGCGTGACGAGCGCATGCGCGACCACCTGTTCGCCTTCGAGCAGTTCCCCGAGGCGAAGGTGCAGGCGCAGATCGACCTGCGCCCGATCAACGACCTGGCCGACGGCGCGCAGCTGGAACTGCGCCTGCCGGTCAGCGTTACCCTGCACGGCCAGACCCGCAGCTACAACACCCTGTTGCTGGCCACGCGCCTGGACGAACGGCGCTTCCAGGTGGTGACCCTGGAGCCGTTGATCCTGCGGGCGGCGGATTTCGGTTTGCTGCCGGGCCTGGAAAATCTGCGCAAGCTGGCCGGGCTCAAGTCGATCAACCCATCGGTGCCGGTGAGCGCGGTACTGATCTTCACCGCCCGCTGACATGCCGGGGCCGGTCTTCCCCTGGCGGGATGGCAACCAGTTCGAACTGCTGATCGACGGCCCCGAGTTCTTTCCGCGCATGCTCCTGGCGATCGTGCGCGCCGAGTTCCAGGTCGACCTGGAGCTGTATCTGGTCGAGGGCGGCGCCTGCGCCGAGGCGGTGGTCGAGGCGCTGGAGCAGGCCGCGCGGCGCGGCGTGCGGGTGCGCTGTCTGTTCGACGACTATGGCTCGCTGGCGTTTCCCACGGTGCTGCGCGAACGCTTGCTGGCGGCGGGCGTGTACCTGCGCTGGTACAACCGCCTGCGCTGGCGCCGAGGCTTGCGCAACCTGTACCGCGATCATCGCAAGCTGTTGTTGGTGGATGAGCGCTGGGCGGTGGTCGGGGGTACCGGCGTCACCGACGAGTTCTGGACACCCGACGCCGACACCAGCGAATGGCACGAAGTGATGGTGCGCATGGAAGGGCCGATCGTCACCGATTGGCAACTGTTGTTCGACCGCCAATGGCACGCCAACCAGCGCCGCACTGCCTGGCGCCCGCCGGAGGGCTTCGGCCTGCCGCGTCTGCCGCGGGTGCCGGCCCAGGGCCAGGGCATGGGCCGGGTGGCCTATGCCGACGCCCGCCAGCACAAGGACATCCTGCATGCGCTGGTGCGCGCGCTGAACAGCGGCCAGCGCCGTATCTGGTTGGCCACGCCATACTTCCTGCCCACCTTCAGCGTGCGCCGCTCGCTGCGCCGGGCCGCGCAGAACGGCATCGACGTGCGCCTGCTGCTCACCGGCCCGCGCACCGACCATCCGGCGGTGCGCTATGCCGGGCATCGCTATTACCCCAGGTTATTGCGCGCAGGGGTGCGGATCTTCGAGTACCAGCCGTGTTTCCTGCACCTGAAGATGGTACTGGTGGACGATTGGGTCAGCGTTGGTTCGTGCAATTTCGACCACTGGAACCTGCGCTTCAACCTCGAGGCCAACGTCGAGGCCCTCGACCCGCCGCTGACCGCCGCCGTAGCGGCCAGCTTCGAGCGCGATTTCACCCATAGCCTGGAAGTCGACCTGGCGCGCTGGCACGCCCGGCCGTTGTGGCGCCGGGTGCAGCAGCGCCTGTGGGGCTGGCTCGACCGGGTGGTGGCCAATTTGCTCGACCGCCGCGACTAGCGACGTATATCGCCGTCACGCAAAGCAGACTATCGTGCTGGGATTGTTCCCAGACAACCGAAGGAGTGGATGCGATGACGGCGAAGAAGATTCTCATGCTGGTGGGCGACTATGTGGAGGACTACGAGGTGATGGTGCCGTTCCAGGCCCTGGCCATGGTCGGCCATACCGTCCATGCCGTATGCCCGGAGAAGATCGCCGGGCAGACGGTGCGCACGGCGATCCACGATTTCGAGGGCGAGCAGACCTACAGCGAGAAGCCGGGGCACAATTTCGCCCTGAACTACGACTTCGTCCAGGTGCGCGCCGAACGTTACGACGCGTTGTTGATCCCCGGTGGCCGCGCGCCGGAGTACCTGCGCCTGAACGACAGGGTGCTGGAGCTGGTCAAGGCGTTCGACCAGGCTGGCAAGCCCATCGCCGCGGTGTGCCATGGTGCCCAGTTGCTGGCGGCGGCTGGCGTGCTGGAAGGGCGCGAATGCAGCGCCTACCCGGCTTGCGCGCCGGAAGTGCGCCTGGCCGGTGGCACGTTCATCGACATCGCGGTAGACCAGGCACATGTGCACGGCAACCTGGTGACGGCGCCGGCCTGGCCTGCGCATCCGGCGTGGCTGGCGGCGTTTTTGAAAGTGTTGGGTACCCGTATCTCCTGAGCGACACAGTTCAAAGTTGTAGGCGCGGCCTTTCGCGACTCGAGGCCGCTGCTACCCGGGTTGAGCATGGGTAGCGGTCATGGAGAAATACCTGTCGCGCAGGGGAAAGGCCGCAGGGCAGGGTGGGTGCTAGGGTGGACCTCAGTCATAGCCATCGACAGGACGCCCGACCCGCATGGAAATTCGCCTGCTGCATGGCGCGGCCATCGCGCCTTACATCGATGAACTTGCACGTTTGCGCCTGACGGTATTTCGCGAGTTTCCCTACCTTCACGACGGTTCGCTGGCGCACGAAGTGAAGCACCTGGCCAGCTACGCCGACTCGGGGCGTAGCCTGGTGGTGCTGGCCCTGGATGGCGGCCAGTTGGTCGGAGCCGCTACTGGCCTGCCACTGGTGGACGCAGTGGCCGAGTTCCAGCAACCGTTCCTGAGCCAGGGGCGTGATCCGGCGTCGGTCTATTATTTCGGTGGATCGGCCCTGTTACCTGCCTATCGCGGCCAGGGCCTGGGCGTGCGCTTTTTCATCGAGCGTGAATCCTATGCCCACAAGCTGGTCGAGTTCGAGGCGTGTGCCTTTTGTACCGTGGAGCGCCCGGCCGGGCACCCGCAGCGGCCGGTGGATTACAAGCCGCTGCAGGGGTTCTGGCGCAATCGCGGCTTCCTGCAGGCGCCATCGTTACGCACGACGTATCGCTGGCGTGATTTGGACCAGCCCACGCATTCGGCGAAGATCATGTCCTTCTGGCTCAAGCCCCTGCCGCTCTGACCCAGCATCCAGCCCCTTGGCTGCGCGCCGCCGAGCCGGTGCCAAGGTTACTTGCGGGGGAAGTACAACCTGCCGGCCGCCAGTTCGCGACCCGCTGGAAGCGGGCCTTGCAAGCGCGAGCCCGCCGCCACCTGCGTAGGGATCGAGGTCCCGGCGTCATCGACCCACAGGTGCTGCATCCACTGCGGACGTTTGACGAAAATTGAATGGTCATAGCCATACACTGGCCGTTGCAGAACATTGGCAATCTGCTGCGCCGCGCCACTCTTGCCGCCATGACAGGCCAGCAGGACGAAAGGGACATCGGCGGGAAGATCGGTCAGACGAGGTGCTATTTCACGCAGGGCCAGCTGGGCCGGAGCCTCCACCTGGCCCTGGGCGTTCAGCAAATGGCCCGTTGGGCTGCCGTGGGTTTCGAATGCCCTGATGTTCTTGCCCCAGAGGTTGGTGTGCCAGACGACGTCTTCGGCCTCGTTGGACTTGGCATAAAGCACTGCGCTGCGCTTGACCCAGTGCGTCGGCTTGCTGATGGCTCTGACCGCCGCGCCGCCTTGCAGTTGGGCAGCGCCTTTGGAGCCATGCGCCAGCGACCGACTGCCAAGGCTGCTGGCCGCGCCTATCAGGCTGGCCGCGCCGGTCCCCAGCGAGACCCAGCCCAGGACACTGGCGGCTCTTGCATCTGCGCCTTGCGCCTGCAACACCATGGACGCGATACCCGTACCCACTGACAGGGTATTCAGGGCCGCCGTAGCCACGGCCAGGACGCCACTGGCGCTCATCGTGCCCCCGGCCAGGATGGCGCCAAGGGCGGTGGCAGCCGTACCCAGGCTGGCGACGCTGGCGAGTATCCCAGCGGCGATGCCGACGCCGGCCATGACCCAGGTCTGCCAGCTGTGCCCGTCAGGATCGCTGCGGTTGATTGGATCACCCCCGCAATAGGCATAGGGATTGATCCCGCCACGGCCGAAGGGGCTTTCGCTGTCGGGGGCAAGGAAGCACATCAGTACGGGGTCATAGGGGCGGTAGCCGGCGGGGATGATCCAGCCGGTCAGTGGTTCGCGTCGCTGCCCGCAAAAGCCGAAGCGGCTATGCCCCGGCTGCCCGGTTTCTGCGCCATGGGGGCTGTAGTGGCGGCTGCTGAGGTGGGCACCGGCTTCCAGGCGGACACTTCCCTGGGTGTCGCAACCCAGCAGGGTGGTCTGGCGCACCCCACCCGCTACCCGGTTCGCGGCGAACAGGGTGGTGCCGTCACCGGCAAGCTCCAGGCGTTCACCTGGCTGTTCCTCGTGAGTCAGTTGCGTACCACTGTGGAAAGCGCGGGTGAGGTTGCCGTCGAGCACTCTGTCGCACAGTTGGCCGCTGGGGGTGTAACGGTAGTGACAGGTACTGCCTTGAAGACTGACGCTGGCCAGGCGGCCTTGGTCGTTCCAGGTCAACTGACGGCCGAGGCTGTCCCCGACCACCTGGCCGCAGGCGTCATAGGTCAGGGTGATTTCGGCCGGCCAGCTGTGATGGGTATGCCCGATCGAAACGACTTGGGTGGGATCGGTTGCGGCGTAGCGGAAGGTGGCGGTGTCGGTGCTGCCGTCGCTGAAGGTGCTGATGACTTCGCGCAATCCATCGAGGTGGTTGAAGGCGAAGCGTTGCTCGACCAGGGTGTTGCCGAACGGATCTTGCGGGCCGGCGTGCGCGTTGGCGCTGTAGTGCACCAGGCGACCGAGCAGGTCATAGGCGAAATGCTCCTCGGTTATCGCGCCGTCTTGCTCCCAGGTGCGCGAGATCAATTGATCGAGGTTGGAGTACGCCAGCGTCTGGACGAACGCGTGGCTCTGCCCTGCTTCGCTGACCTTGAATGTGCAACGGGCTTCGCGGCCAAAGCTGTCATATTCCAGGTATTTGCTCAGGGTCCTGGCGTTGGCCAGGTCTTCGCTGATGACCATTGCCGGCCGTGAGAACGCGTCATAGCTGATCGTGGTGCGGACTTCGCCGGCCTGCACGCGCTGGATCCGGCCGAAGGCGTCATGCACGCGCGTGTGTTGCGTGCCGGCGGCATCGGTGAAACCGAGCAACTGGCCGAGCAGCGAATGGCGCCAGTGGGTGCTGTGGACCTGGCCGTCCACGGTCCAGCTGTCGCGCTGCAATTGCCCGGATGGGGTGAAGTGCCAGGCGTGTTCACGGTGGTGGCCGATGGCCTGGATCGGCCGACCGAGCTGTTGGTGATAGCTCAGGCGCTCCCCGGGCTTGCCGTCGACCTGGATGCCGAGCAGGGCATTGCCCAACTGTGGTTCATAGCTGTAAGCCACGCGGCTGCCGTCGGGCAAGGTGATGGCCGTGGGCGGCAATTGCCCTGGCTGGTAGTGATAGTGGGTGGTACGGCCGGTCACGCTGACCGAGCGCTGGCGGCCGAGCCCGTCGAAGGTCTGACGGCCAATTTCGATCGGTATGGCAGTCATGGCTGCTGCTCCTGTGCGGGGGTGACAGTGATGGATTCGACATGCTCGGCATCGCTGTGGGCGGCGAATGCCCAGGCCAGGCTGGTACCGTCGGGTTTGCTGCTGCGGGTGATGCGCCCGTAGTGGTCATGGCTGTAGGTGGTGATGAGGGTGGGGCTGCCTGCGGCCTCGATGTGTTCCTCGATGACCCGGCCCAGGCCGTCACGCACCTGCTTGTGGGTGCGGACCAGCTCTCCAGCGGCCGTCCAGTGCTGCTGTTCGATGGGCGCGCCCGAGGTATCGCGGCCCACCACAAGCTTGGGTCCTGACACGCGGCCCACCGATTGCCATTGTTCGCTGCGCAGGCTGATGGGGTCGTTGTGCTGATGGCTGCTGATGCCTTCAGGGCTGATGCTGAGCACGGGCTGGCCCCAGTCGTCGTAGGCTGTCGTACTGGTCAGGGTAAGTACACTGCTGGCGTTCGTGCCGTACCAGTCCTGTCGGGTCTGGCTGATGGGACGACCCAGGGTGTCGTAGATAGCGTGCAGGATCTCGCGGAAGGTGCCGGGGGCATGATCGAGGGCCTCGCGTTCCTGTCGCACGACGCGGCCGTCACCATCGAGCCACTGTCGATGCCGGCAGCCGCTGGCATCGGTCTGTTCGACCATGACCGGGTTGTCCTGAGGGGTGGCGCGGACCTCGCGCGCCAGGCTGTCGTTTAGGTGATAACGGGTGGTCTGCTCCGTCTGGTAAGGGCTGCCCGCCGCATGGACGGTACGCGTGATGCGGCCCAGGACATCGTGCTGGTAGCGGGTGCAGACGCCAGCGCGATCACGCACCCAGGTGGTCTGGCCGCTCAGCCAGGACTGCGCGACGGTCTCGCTGGCCTGATTCTGCGCATCGTTCTCGAAGCCGCTGATGGTGGTTGTGCTGACCCGTTCGTCGTCGGTGGCGGCGTACTGATAGTGGGTGGTGGTGGCCTTGCCGTTGAGCTCGGTTATCCTCAGCGATTCGCGTCCGTAGGCGATGCCTGGCGTCCTGATGTACGACTGGCGGGTATGTTCCAGGACATGCCCTCGCTGTTCGTCCAGCAAGCGTTCACTGGCCACCACCAGGTGCGCAGGCGCACCTTGGATCAGCGAGGGGAGCAGTTCATAGGTGTATGCCGTGCTCAGGGTGGGCGCGTTGCCAGGCGCCTGGGCAGGCTGGGTTGTCTTTTTCTTGAGCGAGCGGACCATGCCCAGTGGATCCGGTGGGCAACCTTCGGCACCTTCGGCGGGATAGTAAAGGTTGAACTCCTCAATGCCGCCCGGGTAGCGGGTGTAGGTGATGTTGCCGAAGTCGTCGTAACGGTAGAGCGTTGTTTCTGTGCGGCTGGCGCCGTCGTTGCCATGGTCGACCCAGGTGGTACGGACCTTGTGAGGGAGCTGGCAGCAGGGCGGCTGCTGTTCCCAGGTGAGCTTGGGGTCGACACCATAGTGGGTGTCCTTGCGTGTTTCGTGGTTGCCCAGGCGGGTCGTTTCGCTGACCAGCAGGTGAAAGCGGTCCCATACCCGTTCGATGCTGCCCAGGTCACGCCCGTTGCCATCGGCGAGGGTTTCGATGCACTGGTAGCGATACTCGCGTTCGACCTGATACAGGTTGTCGCGTCCGGTTTGCCAGGAGAAGGCCTGCTGGCTGGCAAAACCCAGGTAGTTGGTGGTGCCGAGCCATTGGTAAGCATGTACCCGTTGGTTACCCGGCGTGCCAGTGTCATGGTTCCATGACAGCACCCGCGGCAAGTAGGCAAACGGGGCATCGGCGGGCAGGTGGTGTCCCTGGCGACCGGTCGCCCAGGTGATGGTGTCATGCGCCCCTAGCGGGCTGTGCACCTCACGGGGCAACAGCAGCCGCGAGCCATCGGCCAGGGGCTCTGCGTCATAGTCGATCCTGATGGGGGGGGCGACGTCGGGCAGGTGAATCTCGACCAGCCGCTCATTGCTCAGTACCAGGCGCAATAGCGCCGCCTCGCTGGTGTGCGGATTGACGCTCAGCGCCACCTCATCGCCATAATGCTCCAGGCTCAGCAGGTCGCGTTGCTCATCGCGGATGCGCTGGAGAATGAAGTCGCCGGCATTGCCGTAGGGCGCCCAGTCGATAAACAGCCGATGGCCCTGGGGGGAATGCATTTCCTCGACCAGGTAGCGGCCACTGGCCTCTTGTTCACGCAGGATTTCACGCTCGCCGGACTTCTTGTCCACTCGATAATCGCCATCGTCCTGCGGGGTGACCCGCAGTGTCTTGAGTTTCTGGTCAATGAAGTGCAATGGGCAACCGGGCGCGTAAGTAGAGGCTTCTTGATCGATGGCGTACTGTTCGCCGGAGGCGAGCCTGAGCCTGTGCCTGTCCAGCTCGGACAGGCCCAGGGACCAGCCCAGTCCATAGCCTCTGTTGGTACTGGAGCCGAGCACGCTGAAGGCAAGGGTGAGCGAGAGTGCAGGGCCGTTGAGTTGGTTGGCAGGTGGCAGCGGCAGGGTGAGCGCCAGGGTGAACTGGCCGGTACGGTGATCCACACCGGTTTTCATGAAGTCCAGGAAATTACTGGCCTGGGTATGCAGGCTTGACATGCTGAGCGTCTCTGAAACATGAGGGGTTGAAAGGAGCCTCATTGCGAGGCTCTGCTGTCGGGTATCAGGCTTGGGCCTGGGTGAGGCGGAAGGTGGCGCATCTACCTGACTCGGTGGCGACAAACTCGATGCCATAGGCGTTGCCATGCTTGTCCAGGACGGTCCAGCGGCTGGCGTGTTCTGCCCGGTCACTGTAATGGTGGCGGTAGAAACGCCGATGGTAGAGGCACAGGCTCATGTGGTTGGGGCGGTTGCGCAAGCGCCGCTGCGCCTGCGCGGTGTCGAACTCGACCGTTTCGTTCACGCCGTAGGCTGCTACGTAGCAATGCTGGCTGTAGTCGTTGGTGCCGGTAAACGAAATCAGCACATGCTCCCAGTTATGGCGCCAGTAGAACGCTTCGCCGGAGGGGGTGGCATGGGGGCGGCTCTCAACGATGCTGTTGCGCGGGTCGCTGCAGCCGAAGTGGCCTATCTGGTATTCGAACTCATCATCGTGAGCACCTTCTACGTGGTAGGTTTCGCGGGTCTTCTCCAGTTCCAGGTTGAACATTGAAATATGCGGCTCGGGCGCTGCAATGGATTCGATGATCACGGAGGACTGGAAGGGCGCGCGCGTGGTTTCGAAATGCGTCTCGGGGTCTTTCCAGATGCCGGCATACAGGGTGCTCAGCGTGCCGCCGGCGAGGGTGGAGCTGACATAGAAGCGCCGCCGGAGGGTGCGTGGGGTCGACTGCAGCAAGGCGCTTGGCACGGCACCGGAGGCGGCATGGTAGGCGAAGCGGGGATCACGCTGGTCGCTGACCTGAAGATCGCCTTGCAAGTCGCGTGGGATGCCGTCGTCATCGAGGACGACAAGCTGCAGGGTGGCAAGCTGTTCGGCGGTGATCTCCTGACCTTTGCGCGGTTCGATACTCAGGGTGATCTCGACTTGCTGACGACCATTGGCGAAGACACGGTTGGCGTTGGAGGTGACGGCGACTTCGAAGCGGCTGAGCCACTGGTTGGCCTGTTGCGTGTGGTTCATGAGGGCTTCCTGTTGTGGGAGAAGGGCCTCATTAAAGTGGGAACAGGGCCGCTGGCTGCGGTACATAAAGCTCAGCGTGATCACCCGGAACAAGGCCGCAGGGTGGCAGCCGCGCGTGCTTTGGGGGGCACGGCCGCTGGATGGAACCCCTCGTGCAGCAGCCAGTGCACGGGCAAAAAAAAACCGCTCCAGGGGAGCGGCTTTTTGCCTACGGCAGGGGGGTTACTTCACTTCCACCGCCAGGCTTTCGGCGATCTTGCTCTGCCACAGCGCGGGGCCGGTGATGTGTACCGACTCACCCTGGCTGTCCACCGCGACGGTGACCGGCATGTCCTTGACCTCGAACTCGTAGATCGCTTCCATGCCCAGCTCGGCGAAGGCCAGGACCTTCGACTTGCGGATGGCCTGGGCCACCAGGTAGGCGGCGCCGCCGACGGCCATCAGGTACACGGCCTTGTTGTCCTTGATCGCCTCGATGGCGGTCGGGCCACGCTCGGACTTGCCGATCATGCCCAGCAGGCCGGTCTGCTCGAGGATCTGGCGGGTGAACTTGTCCATGCGCGTGGCGGTGGTCGGGCCGGCTGGGCCGACCACTTCGTCACCGACCGGGTCGACCGGGCCGACGTAGTAGATGAAGCGGCCTTTGAGGTCGACCGGCAGTTCTTCGCCACGGTTGAGCATCTCGACCATGCGCTTGTGCGCAGCGTCGCGGCCGGTGAGCATCTTGCCGTTGAGCAGGATGGTCTCGCCCGGTTTCCAGCTGGCGACTTCTTCCGGGGTGATGGCGTCCAGGTTCACGCGGCGCGCGCTTGGGCCGGCCTCCCAGACGATTTCCGGGTAGGCATCCAGCGACGGTGCCTCCAGCTCGGCCGGGCCGGAACCGTCGAGCACGAAGTGGGCGTGACGGGTGGCGGCGCAGTTGGGGATCATGCACACCGGCAAGGAGGCGGCGTGGGTCGGGTAGTCCATGATCTTGACGTCGAGCACGGTGGTCAGGCCGCCCAGGCCCTGGGCACCGATGCCCAGCTGGTTGACCTTGTCGAACAGCTCCAGGCGGATCTCCTCGATGCGGTTCTGCGGGCCACGGGCCTTGAGCTCATGGATGTCGATGGACTCCATCAACACTTCCTTGGCCATCACCGCGGCTTTCTCGGCAGTACCGCCGATGCCGATGCCGAGCATGCCAGGCGGGCACCAGCCAGCGCCCATGGTCGGCACGGTCTTCAGGACCCAGTCGACGATCGAGTCGGACGGGTTGAGCATGGCCATCTTCGACTTGTTCTCCGAGCCACCGCCCTTGGCGGCGACATCGACCTCGACCTTGTCGCCGGGCACGATGGAGTAGTGGATCACGGCCGGGGTGTTGTCCTTGGTGTTCTTGCGGGCACCGGCCGGGTCGGCCAGGATCGAGGCGCGCAGGACGTTCTCGGGCAGGTTGTAGGCGCGGCGCACACCTTCGTTGATCATGTCGTCGACGCTCAGGGTGGCGCCGTCCCAGCGCACGTCCATGCCCACGCGCACGAACACGGTGACGATACCGGTGTCCTGGCAGATCGGGCGGTGGCCGGTGGCGCACATGCGCGAGTTGATCAGGATCTGGGCGATGGAGTCGCGCGCGGCAGGCGACTCTTCACGCAGGTAGGCCTCGTGCATCGCCTGGATGAAGTCGACGGGGTGGTAGTACGAAATGAATTGCAGGGCGTCGGCGACGCTCTGAATCAGGTCGTCTTGCTTGATCACGGTCATGCAGCGCGCTCCTCTTAAAGACGGGAACATTCGTAAAGGCATTCCGACAACGCACACCGGTATGTCGGGCATGCCTGGCAAGGCTCCGGCTGGTCGGGCCGGGGCAAAAAGGCGCGGCAGTATACCGTGCCCCGCCGCGGGAAACACCTGCACGTGGTCTGGACCAAGGTCGGCAGGGCGCGGGCATCCTTCTTGCTGGCGCCGTAGAATGAGAAGAACGACCCCAACCCCGTAGGAGCCGGCTTGCCGGCGAACCGATCTCGAATCAGCCCTTGGAGAACACATGCCCGAACTTTGCGTGGGCGAACACCGCTGGACAGTGCCGGCCGCCAGCAACTTGCTCGACGCGCTCAACGACGCGGGCTGTGCCGTGCCCTACAGCTGCCGTGCCGGCAGTTGCCACGCGTGTCTGGTGCGCTGCCTGGATGGGCAGCCCGACGACGCCAAGCCCGAGGCGCTGGCGATGGACCTACGTGAGCAAGGCTGGCGCCTGGCGTGCCAGTGCCGGGTGGTCGAGGACCTGCGTGTGGCGGTGTTCGATCCGCACCGCGACGGCGTGCCGGCGCGGGTGTGCGCGGTGGACTGGTTTGGCGATGTGCTGCGTTTGCGGCTGAAACCGCAGCACACGCTGCGCTATCAGGCGGGGCAGCATGTGGTGCTGTGGCTGGGCGCGGTGGCCCGCCCATACTCGCTGGCCAGCCTGCCGGGAGAGGATGATTTTCTCGAGTTTCATATCGACTGCCAGCGGCCGGGCGCATTCTGCGACCTTGCGCGTGGCTTGCAGGTTGGCGATGGGATACGCCTTGGCGAACTGCGCGGCGGCGCCTTGCATTACGAACGGGACTGGCAGGATCGGCCCTTGTGGCTGCTGGCGGCGGGTACCGGGCTGGCACCGTTGTGGGGCATCTTGCGCGAGGCGTTGCGCCAGGGGCATCGAGGGGAGATCAGGGTGGTGCATGTGGCGCGCGATGGCGCTGGGCATTATCTGGACGGGCCGTTGCTTGAAATGGCGGGGGTGAATGTCGAGCTGGTCTTGGCCGATCGGATGGATGAGGCGCTGGCGGGGTTGCGGCCGTCATCGCGGCAGACGGTGGCGCTGGTGTGCGGCGGCGCGGGGAGTGTCGAGCGGTTTGCCCGGCGGCTGTTCATTGTCGGGGTGCCGCGGGGGCAGGTGTTTGCCGATGTGTTCGTCGAGCATGCCTGAGTGAACTGGGAGGGCTTTGCCCTCCTTTCGCGACACAAGGCCGCTCCTACCGGGTGAGGTGCGCCCCATTTGTTGGACAATCTTTGATTAGGCTGCTGCGGTCTGATTCCTGTATGCCACGGGACTCAGGCCG
>NZ_JAMYBV010000037.1:0-31179 GCF_024126635.1 Pseudomonas sp. VA159-2
ATCAGGCCGACCTGGTGAAAGTCGAGCCTGCCTGACGGCAGGCCGTTACCGGCCCGCACACAAAAAATCTGACACTTCCGGGCCGCTGCGCGCCCCATCGCGACACAAGGCCGCTCCTACAGAGAGCGGCGCTGTGGCATATGGCATCAGCCGCGGTGACGGCCGCGGAAGTAGTTGATCAGGCCCTGGGTCGAGCCATCCTCGGCGTTGTCTTCCTGGGCGCCGACCAGGCGCTGGTACACGCCCTTGCCCAGCTCCTTGCCCAGTTCCACGCCCCACTGGTCGAAGGCGTTGATGCCCCAGACCACGCTCTGCACGAAGACCTTGTGCTCGTACATCGCCACCAGCGCGCCGAGGCGGCGTGGGCTGATGCGCTCGACCACCAGGGTGTTGCTCGGGCGATTGCCCGGGATCACCTTGTGCGGCGCCAGCTTGGCGATGTCGGCTTCGTTCAGGCCCTTGGCGCGCAGTTCGGCCTCGGCTTCCTCGAGGGTCTTGCCGAGCATCAGCGCCTGGCTCTGCGACAGGCAGTTGGCATACAGCCACTGGTGGTGGTCGGCGACCGGGTTGAAGCTCACCACCGGCACGATGAAGTCAGCCGGGATCAGCTGTGTGCCCTGGTGCAGCAACTGATGGTAGGCATGCTGGCCATTGCAGCCGACGCCGCCCCAGATCACCGGGCCGGTATCGGTCTTCACCGGGGTGCCGTCGGCCAGCACGCTCTTGCCGTTGGATTCCATGTCCAGCTGCTGCAGGTGCTTGGTGATGTTGCGCAGGTAGTGGTCGTACGGCAGGATCGCGTGGCTGCGCGCGCCCCAGAAGTTGCCGTACCACACCCCGAGCAGGGCCAGCAGCACCGGCATGTTCTTCTCGAACGGCGCGGTCTGGAAGTGCTGGTCCATGGTGTAGGCACCGGACAGCAGCTCCTTGAAGTTGGCGGTGCCGATGGCCAGGGCGATCGGCAGGCCGATCGCCGACCACAGCGAGTAGCGCCCGCCGACCCAGTCCCACATCGGGAAGATGTTCTCTTCGCGGATGCCGAAGGCCACGGCCGCGGCCTTGTTGCTCGACACGGCGATGAAGTGGCGGTACAGCTCGGCTTCCGAGCCGCCCTGGGCCAGGTACCAGGTGCGCGCGGCCATGGCGTTCTTCAGGGTTTCGAGGGTGTTGAACGACTTCGACGACACGATGAACAGGGTGGTCTCGGCGCGCAGGTTGGCCGACAGTTCATGGAACTCGCTGCCGTCGATGTTTGCCAGGTAGTGGCAGCGCACGCCGCGCTGGGCGTAGGGCAGCAGAGCCTCGGAGACCAGCTCCGGGCCAAGGAACGAGCCGCCGATGCCGATGTTGACCACGTCGGTGATCGGTTTTTCGCTATAGCCGCGCCACAGGCCGTCATGGATGCGCCCGACCAGTTCGGTGATCTGGTTGAGCACCTTGTGCACTTCGGGCATCACGTTGACGCCGTTCACGCTGAGCTTGTCGCCGACCGGGCGGCGCAGGGCGGTGTGCAGCACCGGGCGGCCTTCGGAGGCGTTGATGATCTCGCCGCTGAACATCGACTTGATGGCCGCTTCCAGGTCGACTTCCCTGGCCAGGTTGACCAGCAGCTCGCGGGTCTGCTCGGTGATCAGGTTCTTCGAGTAGTCGAGAAACAGGCCACAGCTGCTCAAGGAGAACTGTTCGAAGCGCTTGCCATCGGCGGCGAAGGCTTCGCGCATGCTGAAGCCCTGCATGGCGTCGCGGTGTTGCTGAAGCGCCTGCCAGGCGGGCAGCGCCGTCACATCGTGGGGGGTACGGTAATACGCCATTGCGGGTGGTTTCCTTGTTGCATGGTCAGGCTTGGACAGCGGCAGTCATTGCCGGTTGCAAGCTGGACATTATAGGCATTGGCGCCAAGGCGGGAATGGGGGGAGGCGGGCGGCGCGGATTAAAATTGTCACCGGCCTGATACCCAAGGCATGCGTGGGGCGGCGTTGAGCCGCTCCCACGCGTCGAGCTCAGGCGGTCTGCTCTTCCAGGTGCAGATAGAGATTGTCGATCAGCCGGGTGTTGCCCAGGTAAGCAGCGGCGATCACCACCAGGTCACGGTCATCGACCTGCGCCGGGCGCAGGGTGACGGCGTGGCGCACCTCCAGGTAGTCCTTGCGCAACCCGGCGCTTTCGAGTTGCGCCTGGCCCTCGGCGATCAGCGCTGCATAGTCGCGCCGGCCACGGCGCAGGGCCTCGGCCATGCCGCGCAGCGCACGGTACAGCGCCGGCGCGGCGGCACGTTGCTCCGGCGTCAGGTAGCCATTGCGCGAGGACAGCGCCAGGCCATCCTCGGCGCGCACGGTCGGCTCGCCGATGATCTGGATCGGCATGTTCAGGTCGCGCACCATGGCGCGGATCACTGCCAGTTGCTGGTAGTCCTTCTCGCCGAACACGGCAAGGTCCGGCTGGACCATGTTGAACAGCTTGCTGACCACCGTCGCCACGCCCTCGAAGTGGCCCGGGCGGCTGGCGCCGCACAGGCCTTCGGACAACTGCGGCACGCTGACCCGGGTCTGCACGGCCATGCCGTCGGGGTACATCTCTTCGACGCCGGGCGCGAACAGCAGGTGGCAGCCGGCCTGGAGCAGACGCTCCTGGTCGGCGGCGAGGGTGCGCGGGTACTTGTCCAGGTCCTCGCCGGCGCCGAACTGCAGCGGGTTGACGAAGATGCTGGCGACCACGAAGTCGGCGCGCTGCGCGGCCTTGGTCACCAGGGCGGCATGGCCCTGGTGCAGGTTGCCCATGGTCGGCACGAAGCCAATGCGCTTGCCCTCGCCACGGGCCCGCGCCACGGCGGCACGCAGTTCACGAACGGTCTTGACGGTATTCATGCGCTGAACCCATGTTCGCTGCCGGGGAAGCTGACGTCCTTGACCGCCTGCACGTAGGCGGCAAGCGCGCTGTGGATATCTGCCTGGCCGGCCATGAAGTTCTTCACGAACTTCGGCACGCGGCCGGTCAGCGACAAGCCGAGCATGTCGTGCAGCACCAGTACCTGGCCATCGGTGGCGCTGCCGGCGCCGATGCCGATCACCGGGATGCTCACCGCCTGGGTGATTTCCGCGGCCAGCTCGCTGGGCACGCACTCGAGCAGCAGCATGGCGGCGCCGGCCTGTTCCAGGGCGATGGCGTCGGCACGCATCTGTCGCGCCTGGGCTTCCTGGCGGCCCTGGACCTTGTAGCCGCCGAGCACATTGACGGTCTGCGGGGTCAGGCCCATGTGCGCGCACACCGGCACGCCACGCTCGGCCAGTAGGCGAATGGTCTCGCCCAGCCAGGCGGCGCCTTCGATCTTGAGCATGTGCGCGCCGGCGCGCATCAACTGGGCGGCATTGAGGAAGGCCTGCTCCGGGGTGGCGTGGGCCATGAACGGCAGGTCGGCGAGGATCAGCGCCCCTTCATTGCCGCGCTTGACGCAGGCGGTGTGGTAGGCCATGTCGTTGTTGCTGACTGGCAGGGTGCTGTCATGGCCTTGCAGGACCATGCCCAGGGAGTCGCCTACCAGCAGTACTTCAACGCCAGCCTGGCTCGCGGCCTTGGCGAAGGTCGCGTCATAGCAGGTCAGCATGGTGATCTTTTCACCCTTGGCCTTCAGGCCGTGCAGGGTGGTGAGGGTTACTTCAGGCATGTAGGGGCATCCTCGTTCAGGCGCTGTGAAAGACAACTGCGTACAACGCGTGTATTCATCTTCCGGAGCGGCACATCATCGTCGGTGATGTTCGGGCACAGGTCGGTCCGGGCCTAAATGGGTGATTGCGGCACAGTGGCGCCGCGGGACGCCTATAGTCGTGAGCGAGGTGGGGGAAGTCAACCAGCGGTGTTACCGTATTGTTACGGTCAGGGTGACACTGGCGTTACCGCCGTCTGGAACGCCCGAATTACAGGCGCTCCAGGCCGACGAACGGGCAGTCCTGAAGCAATTGCGCGAGGCTGCGACCGTCGGCGAGATGGAAGTCGGCCGGTACCAGCTCGGCCAACGGGTAGAGCACGAAGGGACGCGCCTGCATGTGGTAGTGGGGCACTTTCAGGCGCGGCACGTCGATGACCTGGTCACCGAACAGCAGCATGTCGAGGTCCAGTGTGCGTGGCCCCCAGCGTTCCTGGCGTACGCGGCCCTGGTCGTTCTCGATGCCCTGCAAGGCGTCGAGCAGCGCCAGTGGCGTCAGCGCCGTGTCGATGGCCGCCACGGCATTGGTGTAGCGTGGCTGGCCAGGCAGCAGCGAGTCGCTGGTGTACAGCGCCGAGGCCGCCGCCAGGCGGGTGTCGGCGATCAGGTCGAGCGCCTGTAGGGCGTTGCGCAGTTGCTCGGCGGGCTCGTCGAGGTTACTGCCCAGGCCGATGAAGGCGCGGGTGGTCATGCTCAATCCCATGCCTGGTCGTCATCACGCTTGCGCTTGCTACCGCTACGCTTGCGCTTGCGTGGGCCGGCACTGCTGCTGGCGCCGTCGTCGCGGCCGCCCAGCTCGCGGATCATGTCGCGGCGCTGGCTGTCGTTGGCGTCCTGGTAGTCGGTCCACCATTGGCCCAGGCCATCGGTTTGCTCGCCGGCGCTTTCACGCAGCAGCAGGAAGTCATAGCCGGCGCGGAAGCGCGGGTTGTCCAGCATCACGTCGGCGCGCTTGCCGCTGCGGCGTGGCAGGCGCTCCTGCATGTCCCAGATCTCGCGGATCGGCAGGGTGAAGCGCTTGGGGATGGCGATGCGTTGGCACTGCTCGGCGATCAGGTCGTGGGCCGCGCCGTTCATGGCCGGGATCGGCGGCACGCCCTGGCTTTGCAGGTGCAGCACGCGGCCCGGCAGGGCTGGCCACAGCAAGGCGGCGAACAGGAAGGCCGGGGTCACCGGCTTGCCCTGCTTGACGCGCAGGTCGGTATTGCTCAGGGCCTGGCTGATCAGGGTATGGGTGTAGGTCGGGCGCTCTTCCAGGGCGTGGCTGCTGGCCGGGAACAGCGGCTCGAACAGTTCCAGGTCGACCAGCATCTCGAAGGTGATCGCACCCTGGCCGTTGAGGAACAGCTTCAGGCTCTCTTCGAACAGCCGCGCCGGCGGGATGTCGCGCAGCATCGGCGCCAGCTGGCGAATCGGCTGCACGGTGTGCTTCTCGATGCCGA
The DNA here is from genome assembly GCF_024126635.1 of Pseudomonas sp. VA159-2. Lineage (NCBI taxonomy): Bacteria > Pseudomonadati > Pseudomonadota > Gammaproteobacteria > Pseudomonadales > Pseudomonadaceae > Pseudomonas > Pseudomonas sp. VA159-2. Next base: position 5,143 of record NZ_JAMYBV010000037.1, read on the forward strand.
AGTCCAGCTTGGCGGCGAAACGCACCGCCCGCAGCATGCGCACCGGGTCTTCCTGGTAGCGCTGGGTCGGGTCGCCGATCAGGCGCAGCAAGCGGTTGCGGATGTCGTGGACACCGTTGGCGTAGTCGAGAATGCGCTCGCTGACCGGGTCGTAGTACAGGGCGTTGATGGTGAAGTCGCGGCGTTGCGCGTCTTCTTCCAGGGTGCCGTAGACGTTGTCGCGCAGGATGCGACCGCTGGCATTGTGCGACGAACGGTGGCTGTCGGCCTGGTCTTCATCGGAATGCGGGGCGCGGAAGGTGGCGACTTCGATGATCTCGCGACCGAAATGCACATGGACCAGCTTGAAGCGCCGGCCGATGATTCGGGCGTTGCGGAACTCCGCGCGGACCTGTTCGGGCGTGGCGCTGGTGGCGACGTCGAAGTCCTTGGGGTTGATGCCAAGCAACAGGTCGCGCACGCAGCCGCCGACCAGGTAGGCCTGGTAACCGGCCGCCTGCAGGCGCTCGACGATGCCCACGGCATGACGGCTGAACTGGCTGCGTTGCAGCGAGTGCTGGCTCTTGTTGATCACTTCAGGCGTGGTGCGCCTGTGGTGCTGGCCACGAACGGGCGGGCGGAACGACTGGAACAGCTTCTTCAGCATGGGATGCACTGTTTGAAGGAATGTTCGGCCAAGGATAGGAGAATGGCCGCATGATGGGCGGGGATTCTAGCATTTACTCGGGGGATGGTGTAGGCGCTGTGCCAAGAGGCTATGCAGAAGGGAGAAACGACATGGGGAGCCTAAGCTCCCCATCAAGTCGTTGCGCGCTCTTATTGTTTTTCTATCGGGCTTCTTGTTTTTGTTGAGTGCCCTGCCCATGCCGCCTGAAGCGTATGGACGACCCCCAAACCAGGGGTGAAGAGCAAACGGATTGCTTTGGTCGCCGAGTTGATGCTGACCTTGCGGTCCAATCAGTTCAGGTGCTGCTTTTAAGTGCAGTTTTTGTTGTTCTCTGCCTGATCGTGGGGCAAGCCCCAAACACAACGCCTCTCCAAAAGAATCAGTTAGCTGCGCCTCCGCCGTCTTGTTTTTATTGTGCGTGAGCCGTTTCGTCTTGTTCTTATTCTGAGTTGCAGTGCTTGTTATTGTTCTTGTACCAGAGATATAGCAGATGCCGTGCCAACTTTTGAAAACCCAATGAAACCGGGGGTTTCGGCGTTTCGGGAAGGTTTTGCCGCGGGGCAAATGTAGAAATTTCGTTACCTTACGCCTCGGGGGATGTTACGGCTGACAGGGTGGGTAACAGATTTTTGCGGTAACTGATGTGTTACCCCCAAACGACCGCGGGGCAAGCCTGCCCCCACGCACTGTGGGAGCGGGCCTGCCCCGCGATGCATCCAGGCTGTATCAGTTGTCGCTGGTGACGTTGCTCTTGCGCCGCGGGATGCCCAGGCGCTGGCGGCGTTCCCACAGGCACTTGCGGCTGACGCCCAGCTTGCGCGCCAGTTCGGTCTCGGTCATGTGGTCCTGGTGTTCGAGCACGAAGTGCTGGAAGTAGTCTTCCAGCGACAGGTCCTCGGTCGGCTCGTGGCTGGCGCTGCTGGCACCGTTGCCAACCAGCGCCGGCAGGCTGTCGAGCACATCGTCGTCGTCCAGGTCGCTCAGCTCGATGTCGATGCCCAGCAGGTCGGCGGAAATTTCCGCGCTCTCGCTGAGAATCACCGCACGCTCCACGGCGTTTTCCAGCTCGCGCACGTTACCCGGCCAGCTGTAATGGCGGATGGCTTGCTCGGCCTCGCTGGAGAAGTGCAGGTCGTCACGGCCGACCCGCGCGCTCTGGCGCGCGAGGAAGGCGTTGGCAATTTCGTTGACGTCGCTGCCACGCTCGCGCAGGGCTGGCAGCTTCAGGGCGATCACGTGCAGGCGGTAGTAGAGGTCTTCACGGAACTGCCCGGCCTTGGCCAGGTTCTTCAGGTCGCGGTGGGTCGCGGCGATCAGGCGCACATCGACCTTTTGCGACTGCACCGAGCCAACCCGGCGGATCTCGCCTTCCTGCAACACGCGCAACAGGCGGGCCTGGGCTTCCAGTGGCAGTTCGCCGATTTCGTCGAGGAACAGCGTACCGCCGTCGGCGGCCTCGACCAGGCCGGCACGCCCGGCGCTGGCGCCGGTGAATGCGCCTTTTTCGTGGCCGAACAGTTCGGACTCGATCAGGGTTTCCGGGATCGCCGCGCAGTTCACCGAGATCATCGGCGCCTTGGCCCGGCGCGACAGGTTGTGCAGGGCGCGGGCGACCAGTTCCTTGCCGGTGCCCGACTCGCCCTGGATCAGCACATTGGAGTCGGTGGGCGCGACCTTGCGGATCTTCACGAACAGGTCCTGCATTGGCGCGCAGGAGCCGATGATGCCGATTTCGCCGTTGGCCGCGGCCGGCTTGTCGGCACCAGCCTTGCCGTTGGTCGCGCGCGCTTCGCTGGCGGGCGCCACCGCCGGTGCGTTCTGGCGATCGCGCAGAATGCGCGCGACGGCCTGGAGCATCTCGTCGTGGTCGAACGGCTTGGCGATGTAGTCCACCGCGCCCATCTTCATCGAGTCCACCGCCGAGCGCAGGCTGGCGTAGCTGGTCATGATCAGCACCGGGGTGCCCTGGCCGAGCTTGATCAGCTCGGTGCCCGGGGCCCCAGGCAGGCGCAGGTCACTGACGATCAGGTCGAAGGTGGCAATGCTGAAGCGTTCCTGGGCTTCCTGCACCGAGCCGGCTTCGCTGACCTGGTACTGGTTCCGTTCGAGCAAGCGGCGCAAGGCCGAACGGATGATGGTTTCGTCTTCGACGATCAGAATGTGCGGCATTGATTCAATTCTCTCGACGGTCTCGAATTTCAGGGGACGTCGCTACGACATGCCGGGGCAGGGTCACGCGGATCCGGGTACCACGTTGGCGCTCGATGTCGGCCGGGCTGTCGATGGTGATTTGCCCATAATGCTCTTCCACGATGGAATAGACCAGAGCGAGCCCCAGTCCGGTGCCTTCGCCCGGGTCCTTGGTGGTGAAGAAGGGTTCGAACAGGCGGTCCATGATGCTTTTCGGAATACCGCTGCCTTCGTCCTCGACGATCAGGTCCACGGTGTGCTCGCTGCTTTCGCTGCGCACGCGCACGGCGCTGCCGGGTGGCGAGGCGTCGCGGGCATTGGAAAGCAGGTTGATCAACACCTGGGCCAAACGTTGCGGGTCGCCCTCGACCCAGTGATGCGGGTCGCAGAGGTTGAAGAACTGTACTTCGAAATTGCGCCGGTTCAACGCCAGCAGACCAATGGCGTCCTGCGCCACCTCGGCCAGGCACACCGGTTCCTCGCTGTTCTGCTGGCTGCCGCCGGCGTGGGCGAAGCTCATCAGCGACTGGACGATGCGCGACACGCGCTTGGTCTGCTCGAGGATCTGGCTGGACAGCTCGATCAGCTCGCCATCGCCCTCGCGTTCTTCGCGCAGGTTCTGTGCCAGGCAGGCGATGCCGGTGATCGGGTTGCCGATCTCGTGGGCCACGCCGGCGGCCAGGCGGCCGATGCTGGCCAGCCGTTCGGAGTGCACCAGCTTGTCTTCCAGGGCCTGGGTTTCGGTCAGGTCCTCGACCAGCAGCACCAGGCCGCTGTTGCCCGGGGCCAGCGGCTCGTCGATGGCTGCCTTGTGCAGGTTGAGCCAGCGTGGCTGTCCGTCGAGCGCCAGGCGTTGCTTGTGCAGGTGTTCGTCGGGCAGGTTGATGAAACCTTGCAGCAGCCCACGCCACGGTTCGGCGATCGTCACCAGGCGCGAGCCGACCACATGCTTGGCGGCGATCCCGGTGAGCTCCTCCATGGCCTTGTTCCACATCAGGATTTCCTGGTCCTTGGCCAGCGAGCAGACACCCATGGGCAGCTCTTGCAGGGTCTGGCGGTGGTAGCGGCGCAGGGCGTCGAGCTCGGCGGCAAGGCCGGTGAGGCGCGAGTGGTAGTCCTCGAGTCGGCTTTCGATGAAGTGGATGTCCTCGGTGACGTAGTTCTCGTTGCCGGACTTGTAGGGCAGGAAGGTCTCGACCATGTCCTGGGCCACGCTCGGGCCCATCAGCCCGGAGAGGTTGGCCTCGATGCGGTCGCGCAGGCGGCGCAGGGCGTAGGGGCGGCGCTCGTCGAAGGGCAGGTAGAGGTCGCGCAGGGCCTGTTCGACTTCCTTCTGCGCGGCCTTGGCGCCCAGTGGCTTGGCCAGCTGGGTGGCGAACTCCTGGGGTGAGGCGGCGTGCAGTTCGCGGCGTTGTGGCCGGCGCACGTTGTCCACCGCGCAGGCCTCGGCGGCGCTGACCTCTTCGCTGCTGGCGTTGCTGAACAGCGAGATCAAGGTGAACAGCAACACGTTGGCCGCCAGCGAGGCGATGGCCGCCATGTGCCAGCTGGTGTCGTCCAGCACGTAGATCATGTCCAGCAACGGGATGTAGAAGCCCTGCAGGTTGCCCAGCAGCGGCAGCAGCATGGTCACCATCCACACCAGGGTGCCCGCCAGCAGGCCGGCGATGAAACCGCGGCGGTTGGCGGTCGGCCAGTACAGCACCGAAAGCACGCCGGGCAGGAACTGCAAGGTGGCGACGAAGGCGACGATGCCCAGGTTGGCCAGGCTCTGGTGGTTGCTCTGGGTCAGGTAGAAGATGAACCCGGCGGTGATGATGGCGACGATCAGCGCACGACGGGTCCATTTCAGCCAGCGGTAGATGTTGCCCTCGGCCGGCGGCTGGTACAGCGGCAGCACCAGGTGGTTCAGGGCCATGCCCGACAACGCCAGGGTGGTGACGATGATCAGCCCGCTGGCGGCCGACAGCCCGCCGACGTAGGCCAGCAGGGCCAGCGCCTCGTTGTTGGCGGCGATGCCCAGGCCCAGGGTGAAGTACTCGGGGTTGGTGCTGGCGCCCAGGCGCAGTCCGGCCCACAGCACCAGCGGCACGGCCAGGCTCATCAGCAATAGGAACAGCGGCAGGCCCCAGCTGGCGCTGACCAGCGAGCGCGGGCTGAGGTTTTCGGTGAACGCCATGTGGTACATGTGTGGCATCACGATCGCCGAGGCGAAGAACACCAGCAGCAGGGTGCGCCATGGGCCTTCCTGCAAGGGGGTGTGCAGGGCGGCGAGGGCGGTCTGGTTCTGCAGCAGCCACACTTCCAGGCCGTGGGGGCCGCCGAACACGCCATACAGCGCGTACAGGCCGATCCCGCCCAGGGCCACCAGCTTGATCACCGACTCGAAGGCGATGGCGAACACCAGCCCCTCATGCTTCTCGCGGGTGGCGATATGGCGCGAGCCGAAGAAGATGGTGAACAGGATGATCAGCGCGCAGAAGGCGAACGCCACCCGCGCCTTGACCGGCTCGCCGGTGAGGATGCTGATGGAGTCGGCCACCGCCTGGATCTGCAAGGCCAGCAACGGCAGCACGCCGATCAGCATGATCACCGTGGTCAAGGCGCCGGCCCAGGTGCTGCGAAAACGAAACGCCAGCAGGTCGGCCAGTGACGACAGCTGGTAGGTGCGGGTGATCTTGAGGATCGGGTAGAGCAGCACCGGCGCCAGCAGGAAGGCGCCCGACACCCCGAGGTAACAGGCGAGGAAGCCGTAGCCGTATTGGTAGGCCAGGCCCACCGAGCCGTAGAAGGCCCAGGCACTGGCGTAGACGCCCAGCGACAGGGTGTAGGTCAGGGGGTGGCGGATGACGGCGCGCGGGATCAGCCCGCGTTCGCTGATCCAGGCCACGCCGAACAGCACCAGCAGGTAGGCGGCGCTGATCAGGATCATCTGGGTCAGGCTAAAGCTCATCGGCATCTCGTTGGCTCTGCAGGATGAAGGTGACGACGATCAGGATCAGCCAGAGCAGGTAGGGGCGGTACCAGGCTCCGGTCGGCTCGATCCACCAGTCCATGATGGCCGGGGAGAACAGGTAGATCCCCACGACCAGAAGCAGGACCAAACGATAGATGTACATGCTGGCCTCGAGGGTTGGGCGCTACGGGTTTGGACTTATTATTGGCGCAAATGATGGCGGCGATGCTAGCGGGAATCGGCAGGGTTGGCCAAGGATTTGAATTTGTTGGGCTTTTGAATTCGTTGAAACACAAGGCTTGCGGTGTTGCGCGGTCCCTGTAGGAGCGGCCTTGTGTCGCGATGGGGCTGCGCGGCAGCCCCCGACGATGAGGCGTGATGCAAGGATCCCAAGGCCGCTGCGCGCCCTATTCGCGACACAAGGCCGCTCCTACACCGATCGCGTTGGCCGGTCTGGCCTGGGCATTAGTGCAAATCAGCCTCAGGCACCGTCAACTGTCGCGCAATGTGCTCTGGCTGCCAGTGCCGGCGCGCCACGGCCAGCACCTCGGCCGGGCTGGCATTCACCAGTGCCGGGTCAGTCCTCTGCCCCAGCGCGCGCAATGCCCTGAGCAGCAACGGCGTGGCCTGGTCGGCCTCCAGCGGCGGCGAACGGTACGACTTGCCCAGCTTGTGCCCGTCGGGCTGCACGATCAGCGGAATATGCAGGTAGCGCGGCTGCGAGAAGCCCAGCAGCTCCTGCAGGTACAGCTGGCGCGGGGTGTTGTCCAGCAGGTCGGCGCCGCGCACGATATCGGTGACACCCTGCCAGGCATCGTCCAGCACCACCGCCAACTGGTAGGCATAGAGCCCGTCGCGGCGCTGGATGACGAAGTCGCCCACCTCGCGGCCCAAGTGCTGTTCGAACGGGCCTTGGACGCGGTCGTTGAAGCGGTAGATGAGCTCCGGCACTCGCAGGCGGATCGCCGCGCCTTCGCGGGCGTGGCCGGCGTTGCGGCAAAAGCCGGGGTAGATGCCGTTGTGGCCTTCGAGCTGTTTGCGCGAGCAGGTGCAGGCATAGGCCAGGCCCATGCTGAACAAGCGCTCGACCACGGCGGCGTAGGCCTCGTGGCGCTGGCTCTGGAACACCACCTCGCCGTCCCATTCCAGGCCGTAGCGCTCCAGGGTCTGCAGGATCGCGTCGCGGGCGCCGGGCATTTCCCGCGGCGGGTCGGTGTCTTCCATGCGCAGCAACCAGCGGCCATTCACGGCGCGGGCGTCGAGCCAGGAGGCGAGGGCGGCGACCAGCGAGCCGAAATGCAGGAAACCGCTGGGGGTGGGGGCAAAGCGGCCGATGTAGCGGGAGTCGTTCATGGATTGCACAGTTATATAAATGAAGACGGGGCGTACCTATTGCAGGAGCGAGCAAGCCCGCCTCCACAACCAGTACGCCCCGTCTGCGAGGTTCTGGAATCAGCCTTTACCGACAGTCTTTTCCTTCTTCTCGGCAATTTCCTTGCAGTCGAAGCACAGGTCGGCGGTCGGGCGGGCTTCCAGGCGGCGCAGGCCGATCTCGATGCCGCAGGACTCGCACCAGCCGTACTCGTCGGCCTTGATCTTGTCGAGGGTCTTGTCGATCTTCTTGATCAGCTTGCGCTCGCGATCACGGTTGCGCAGCTCCAGGGCGAACTCTTCTTCCTGGCTGGCACGGTCGGCCGGGTCGGGGAAGTTGGCTGCTTCGTCCTTCATGTGGTCCACGGTGCGATCCACACTGACCATCAGCTCGCCTTTCCAGGCATTGAGGAGCTTGGTGAAGTGTTTTTTCATGGGCTCGCCCATGTATTCCTCACCCTTGGTCTCTACGTAGGGCTCGACACCGTACATGGTCTGGACTTTTTGCTTTTCTACGGTGGACATGAATAGACCGCCTCTCACTCATCTGATCCAATGCGCAGGCTTGCTTCCATCTCCGGCGCCCGCCGGCCCTGCGACTGCGAGCCGCCGAACTTACCAGATAGATCCGGGGTGCGCTAGCCCGCGCTGTGCCTGCTATTGACAGCGGCGCGCGTGGCACGTTCGCTCCCGTGCGACGGTAGAATCAACAGTCTAGACCCAATTGAGAGAAGGCCCATGGCTCAGCCACACAGTGCGCGTAGTCGCGCCATCGAACCCTTCCACGTGATGGCCCTGCTGGCGCGCGCCAACGAGCTGCAGGCCGCAGGCCACGACGTGATCCATCTGGAGATCGGCGAGCCGGACTTCACCACCGCCGCGCCGATCGTCGCCGCCGGCCAAGCCGCATTGGCCGCCGGCCACACCCGCTACACCGCGGCCCGTGGCTTGCCGCAACTGCGCGAGGCGATCGCCGGGTTCTATGGCCAGCGCTACGGCGTCGACCTCGACCCCGAGCGGGTGTTGATCACCCCCGGCGGTTCCGGGGCCTTGCTGCTGGCCAGCAGCCTGTTGGTCGACCCGGGCAAGCACTGGCTGCTGGCCGACCCGGGCTACCCGTGCAACCGGCATTTCCTGCGCCTGGTCGAAGGCGGCGCTCAGCTGGTGCCGGTCGGGCCGGACGTCAACTACCAGCTGACCGCCGACCTGGTCGAACGCCATTGGGACAAGGACACCGTCGGCGCCCTGGTGGCCTCCCCGGCCAACCCGACCGGCACGGTGCTCGACCGTGATGAGCTGGCCAGCTTGTCCAGGGCCACCCGCGAGCGCCATGGCCACCTGGTGGTGGACGAGATCTACCACGGCCTGACCTACGGCATGGACGCGCCCAGCGTGCTGGAAGTGGACGACCAGGCCTTTGTCCTGAACAGTTTTTCCAAATATTTCGGCATGACCGGCTGGCGCCTGGGTTGGCTGGTAGCGCCGCCGTCGGCGGTCGCCGACCTGGAGAAGCTGGCGCAGAACCTCTACATCAGTGCACCGAGCATGGCCCAGCATGCCGCGCTGGCGTGTTTCGAGCCCGAGACCCTGGCGGTCCTCGAGGCGCGCCGCGGCGAGTTCGCCCGGCGCCGTGACTACCTGCTGCCGGCCCTGCGCGCGCTGGGCTTCGGTATCGCCGTCGAGCCCCAGGGCGCCTTCTATTTGTATGCCGATATCAGCGCGTTTGGCGGCGATGCCTTCGCGTTCTGTCGGCATTTCCTTGAAACCGAGCACCTGGCCTTCACCCCGGGCCTGGACTTCGGCCGCCACCAGGCCGGACACCATGTGCGCTTCGCCTATACCCAGAGCCTGCCGCGCCTGGAAGAGGCAGTGCAACGCATTGCCCGTGGCTTGCAGAGCTGGCAGGGCTGAGCATGTTGTTTCCCGTACTTGAACAAGCGCGCCTGCTGCGCCGCTACAAACGTTTCCTGGCCGATATCGAGCTGCCCAGTGGCGAGCAACTGACCATCCACTGCCCGAACACCGGGTCCATGCTCAACTGCATGCGCGAGGGCGGGCAGGTATGGTTCAGCCGCTCCAACGACCCCAAGCGCAAGCTGCCCGGCACCTGGGAGATCAGCGAGACGCCCCAGGGGCGGCTGGCCTGCGTCAACACCGGGCGGGCCAATGCCGTGGTCGAGGAAGCGCTGCGTGCCGGCGTCATCAGCGAGCTGGCCGGTTTCACCCTGCTCAAGCGTGAGGTGGCCTACGGCGAGGAGCGCAGCCGTATCGACTTCTATCTGGAGTTCGCCGATGGCACCAGGGCGTATGTCGAGGTCAAGAGCGTGACCCTGGGCTACCCCGATACCCCCGTGGCGGCCTTCCCCGATGCCGTTACCCAGCGTGGCGCCAAGCACCTGCGCGAGCTGGCTGCACTGGCCCGGCAAGGCATCCGCGCGGTGCAGTTGTATTGCGTGAACCTCACCGGCATCGAAGCCGTGCGCCCGGCGCAGGAGATCGACGCGGCCTACGCCCAGGCCTTGCGCGCCGCCGTAGCGCAAGGGGTCGAGGTGCTCGCCTACGGCACGCGCCTGGATGCCCGGCAACTGGTGATCGACCGCCCCTTGCCGGTGTTGCTCATCCCCTGAGCCAGATGCCCTGGCTGTCTTCCCGGCAGTCCAGGGCCTCCAGCCATTGGCCCTCGCACGGGCCGGCCACGCATTCGCCACTTTCTATAAGGAACAACGCCCCGTGGTGGGCGCAGTGGATCAAGCTCGCGCTGTCGTCGAGAAAGCCGTCCGCTGCCCAGTTAAGCGGGATACCGCGGTGCGGGCAGCGATTGCGATACAGGTGGACCTTGCCCTGGCGGCGTACGCCGAACAGCGGCTCACCCGCTACGCTGAAGGCGCGGCTGTGGCCTTCGGTGAGGTCGCTAGAGGCGCAGAGAAAATGCATGGGCGCGGCTTCTTCCGGTCAAGTCGTGTGACAAAGGGATGGCTTGACGCTTCAATGCGAATAATTATCAAATTGCCCGCATGCATCGCGCCAGGCTGTCTATGGTGCGCAACTGCGCCGTCGGCCACAAGGCATGCGGCTCGTCTTCTGTAAAGGATCCCGATGATGCGCCGTCCCGTTGCCTTGATCGCCTTGTGCGCCGGCCTTGCCCTGAATAGCCAGGCCCTGGCCACCGAACTGCCGCAGCGCTGGGTCAGTGCCGGTGGCGCCCTCAGCGAGTGGATCAGCGCCCTGGGCGGCGAGCCGCGCTTGGTCGGTGTCGATACCACCAGTCAGCACCCCGAATCGCTCAAGGCGCTGCCGAGCATCGGCTACCAGCGCCAGCTGTCGGCCGAGGGCGTGCTCAGCCTGCGCCCGGATGTGCTGGTGGGCACCGAGGAAATGGGGCCACCACCGGTGCTGGCGCAGATCCGCAAGGCCGGCGTGCGCGTCGAGCTGTTCTCCAGCAAGGCCGAGCTGGGTGCGGTGGAGGACAACCTCAAGCACCTCGGCGCGCTGCTGGGCAATGAACAGAAGGCCAGCGAACTGGCCGGCGACTATCGCCAGCGGCTGGAGCAGTTGCACAAGCAGGTCGCGCAAGCCCAGGCCGGGCAGCAGGCGCCGGGCGTGTTGCTGCTGGTCGGGCATGCCGGCGCCAAGCCGATGATCGCCGGGCAGGGTACCGCCGGTGACTGGCTGCTACGCCAGGCCGGTGGTCGCAACCTGGCCGAGCATCAGGGCTACAAGAACTTCTCGGTAGAGGCCCTGGCCGCGCTGAACCCCGATGTGCTGGTGTTCTCCGACCGTGCCCTCAGCGGCGAGCAGGCGTTGCAGGCGCTGCTCAAGGAAAACCCGGCCCTGGCGGCCTCGCGGGCGGTGCGTGAGCAGCGCCTGGTGTCGCTCGACCCGACGCTGTTGGTCGGTGGCCTGGGCCCGCGCCTGCCGGCCACCTTGCATGAGCTGGCCGGCAGCTTCTATCCCGCGGCCAAGGCGCGCCTCAAGCCATGAGGCAGCGGGTCCAGCCGCGCACGCTGTTTATTGTCCTGGCCGTGCTGTGCCTGTTGGCGGTCTGGCTGTCGCTGGCGCTGGGGCCGGTCAGCCTGCCGCTGTTCGATACCCTGCGCGCCGGCTTGCGGCTGTTCGGCCTGCCGCTGGCGGCCGATGGCCTGGAGCAGGCCGAACTGATCCTGGGGCAGATTCGCCTGCCGCGCACCTTGCTGGGCCTGGCGGTGGGTGCTGTGTTGGCGCTTTCGGGTGTGGCGATGCAGGGGTTGTTCCGCAACCCGCTGGCCGACCCGGGGCTGGTGGGGGTGGCCAGCGGCGCGGCGCTGGGGGCGGCGCTGGCGATCGTCGGTGGCAGTTGGCTGGGGGGGATTCCCGAGTGGTTCGCGCCTTACGTGCTGTCGCTCTGTGCCTTCGTCGGCGGCCTGGGCGTGACGGCGCTGGTCTATCGCCTGGGGCGGCGCGACGGGCAGACCCACGTGGCGACCATGCTGCTGGCCGGGATTGCCATGACCGCCCTGGGGGGCTCGGCGGTGGGGCTGTTCACCTACCTCGCCGACGACGCCACCCTGCGCACCCTGACCTTCTGGAACCTGGGCAGCCTCAACGGCGCCAGCTACGAGCGGCTATGGCCATTGCTGCTGGTGGCGGCGGCGGTAGCGCTGTGGTTGCCGCGGCGGGCCCAGGCGCTCAACGCCTTGCTGCTGGGTGAGTCGGAGGCGCGCCACCTGGGTATCGAAGTGGAGGCGCTCAAGCGCGAACTGGTGTTCTGCACTGCCCTGGGTGTCGGCGCGGCGGTGGCTGCGGCCGGGTTGATCGGCTTCATCGGCCTGGTGGTGCCGCACCTGGTGCGGCTGGTGGCCGGGCCAGACCACCGGGTGCTGCTGCCCGCCTCGTTGCTGGCCGGCGGCACGCTGCTGCTGTTCGCCGACCTGCTCGCACGCCTGGCACTGGCCCCGGCAGAGCTGCCAATCGGCATCGTCACGGCCTTTATCGGCGCGCCGTTCTTCCTGTTCCTGCTGGTGAAGGTGCGCAGCTGATGCTCGATGTTCAAGGCCTTTCTCTTACCCGTGGCGGCAAGCAAGTGCTGCGCGATATCACCCTGCAGTTGCAGCCGGGGCAGATTCTCGGTGTGCTGGGGCCCAATGGGGCCGGCAAGAGCAGCCTGTTGGGCGCGCTGTGCGGTGAGCTGACACCTGGCGATGGGCGTGTTCAGCTCGATGGGCGCGCGCTGAATGATTGGGCCGGGCAGGCGCGGGCCAGGTGCCTGGCGGTGTTGCCGCAAGCCTCCAGCCTGGGCTTTGCCTTCAGCGTCGAGGAGGTCGTCGGCCTGGGTCGTCTGCCCCACGCCAGTGGTCGTCAGCGCGACCGCGAGATCGTCGCCGCGGCGCTGGCGGCGGCGGACGCGCAACACCTGGTCGAGCGCAGCTACCTGGCGTTGTCCGGTGGCGAGCGCCAACGCGTGCACCTGGCCCGGGTATTGGCGCAGCTGTGGCCGGGCGAGGCTGGCACCACGCTGCTGCTCGACGAGCCGACCTCGGCGCTCGACCCGCTGCACCAGCACACCACCTTGCAGGCCGTACGGGAATTCGCCGACCGTGGCGCGGCGGTGCTGGTGATCCTGCATGACCTGAACCTGGCGGCACGTTACTGTGACCAGATCCTGTTGCTGGAGCAGGGCCGCTGCCATGCGCTGGACACACCGCAGCAGGTGCTCACGCCCATGGCGCTGCGCGCAGTGTTTGGTATCGACGTGCTGGTGCAACCGCACCCGGAGCGCGGCCATCCGCTGATCATCATTCGCTAGGTGCCTGCTTCATCTGTCTTAAGGTGTTGGCGATGGCCTTGTAGTGTCCTTCAGACCGAGCGCATTCGGTCTCACAGGCACACCAGGCAACAGGCAAAAAAAGACCCGCCAAATTGGCGGGTCAATAACCGTGATTAGCCTGATGAGGAGATAATCTGAGCGTCCGAACCAGGGAGCATTCAGGTTATCCAACCAGTCTCGCGACCAGTTGTGATAATCATGACGATTCTCATTTCGTAGTCAATGCCTTTTGCCCATTTATTTTTCGTTCTTCTGTGGCAGGCACTTGGCATCGAGTTGTTGGTTGAGCGCCTGCTTGCGTTCGGCCGGCAGGTCGTTCCAGTGCATGTCCAGCAGGGCGCCCTCGATGGCGTACAACAACACCTTCGAAGCCCGGAAGCCCCGCGTTCTCACCGCCTGGTAGGCACCCACCGCGCCGAGCCGGCGCAAGTCCGATGCACTGTGGATCCCGACAGCGTGCAGCCATTGCGCGGAGGTCTTGCCAAGGTTTTTCAGATGCTGCAATTCATCGTTCATCGAGCCTCCTTGCGATGGCTGAACGGGTCTTGGGGATAAATCGCGAGCAGGTCAGTGAGGAGTGTAGCGGGGGTTGGCAATTGCGCGGCCTTTTGCCATCTGCCGCCGACAGGCTGCCAGCGGAACGTACGCACTTTAGGAGCCAGCGTTGCTGGCGAACCCGCCGCCCCGCTGACGATTAGCCGAGAAACGGTTCGCCAGCCACGCTGGCTCCTACAGGCAAGGTCGGGGTCAGCGGGTAGTGCGATAGCGCATGCGCGTGCCGAACTTCACCGACATCAGTATCTCGTCGGCGCTCAGTTCGGCGGGGAAGTAGGTTCCGGAAATCTGCGCATGGGCCAGGCTCGCGCCTTCCAGGCCGTTCTCGCGCAGATCCAGGCCACGTAGGTCGGCAGCGCGGAAGTAGGCGTCGGTGAAGTCGATGCCACGCACATCCAGGTCGCGTAGGTCCAGGCCACGGAAATCGCCACCGCGAAAATCAATGGAGGGGTGCGCGGCCTTGACCCGGTTGAACTCGGCGATCTTCTCGTCGCGGACCAGGGTGAAAAGCACGTTGTCCAGCTGGCGGGGTTGATTCATGGCGGCGCCTCTGCGTGGGGTGTGATGATATTGTAATGACATCACTGGAGAGGCGCCGGACTTCAGGCGTGAACTGTCGACTGCTTCACGCCTGATGGCTCAAAAGCCGGGGAAATGCTGGCGGATCTGTTCGATCAACTGGTCCATGCTGGCGCCTTCCTGGGTGTTCACCCGCTTGCTGTGCTTTTGCTCCTCGGCATCGAGCGGATCGCGGCTGGCCTGTTGCGCCTTGATCACTTCCAGCGTGGCGTCCGAAGGGTCAATGGCCTCGGCCTGTCGCTGGGCCAGCCAGCTGGCGATCACCGCGTCCGGGGCCTGGCAGTCGAGGATCAGGAACGGCACGCCGGTCTCGCTGGCGACTTCGGCTGCGGCCTTGCGCTGCTCATGCTTGAGGTAGGTGGCATCGAGCACCACCGGGAACCCGGCATGCAGTATGATCTCTGCCAGCTCGTGCAGGCGCTGGTAGGTGGCAACGCTGGCTTGCTTGTCATAGATACCGGCCTCCAGATGACCGGCATCGGTCGCCGATTGCTTGCCGAACAGGCGCTTGCGCTCCACGTCCGAGCGCACGCGCACTGCGCCCAAGGCCTCGACCAGGCGCATCGCCACGTGGCTCTTGCCCACCGCCGAGACGCCCTGGGTGATGGCCAGCAGGCGCGAAGGGATGGCGCTGTAGCTCTCGGCCAGGTTGGCATAGTTGCGGTAGGTGCGCAGGGTGGTGGCGCGCTGCACACCGTCGGCCTCGGCCGGCATGCTGAACAGCGCGACCTTGGCCCGCACCAGGGCGCGGTAGGCCTTGTAGAAATTCAGCAGCTCCAGGCCCTGGTAGTCGCCGGTCAGCTCCAGGTACTGGCTGATGAACCGCCGCGACAGGCACTTCAGGCCACGGTCCTCGAGGTCCATGGCCAGGAAGCCGACGTCGGCATAGACGTCGGTCAGGCGGAATGGCTCGTTGAACTCGATGCAATCGAAGATCACCACCTTGCCGTCGATCAGGGTGGCGTTGCCCAAGTGGATATCGCCATGGCATTCACGAATGAAGCCCCCGGCCTTGCGCGCCTCGAGCAGGCCGTGCAGGCGCTTGAAGCTGTCCTGGGCCCAGGCCTGCAGGTTGTCCAGCTGTTGCAGGTCGGCCTTGTCGGTGAGGAACGGGCGGATCTGCTCGAAGTTCTGCTCCACCGGCGCCATCACCGCATCCGGGGTGCCCAGCGGGTGGTCGACCGGTACTTGCGGCGCCTGCAGGTGGAACTCGGCGATCTGCCGGGCCATCTGGTCGATGTGCCCGGCGTTCAGCTCGCCGTTGGCCTGCAGGGTGCTGAGCATCTGGCCCTGGGGGAACTGGCGCATCTTCAGGGCGTACTCGATAGGCGCCCCGTCGCCGCCCAGCACAGGGGCCTCGGCGCTGCCGGTAATCGGCAGCACTTCCAGGTACAAGCCTTCGGTCAGGCGCTGGTTCAGGCGCAGCTCTTCGTTACAAAAATGTCGGCGCTGGTCGAGGCCGGTGAAGTCGAGGAAACCGAAGTTCATCGGCTTCTTGATCTTGTAGGCGTACTCGCCCGTGAGCAAAACCCAGGAGATGTGCGTCTCGATGAGCTGGAAGCCCGCGACGGGATGCGGATAGAGGGCGGGGTTCTGCAGCGCGCTGATCAGGGCTTGGCTCACGGATCATCCTTTATGGGTCAGGGAATTCGAATCGGACATTATGGTCAATGGTGCCGTCCCTGCAAACCGCCGAGGGGCGCCTGCCCCCCTTTTCCAAAGTGCGTATAATCCGCCGCCATGACACGTACCCGAAATTCCCGCACCGTAAAAAAACGCCCGTCCGGCCGCTCTCGCGCCTGGCTGGGCTGGGCGCTCAAGCTCAGCCTGGTCGGCCTGGTGGTGATTGCCGGTTTCGCGGTCTACCTCGATGCCACCGTCCAGGAGAAGTTCTCCGGCAAGCGCTGGACCATCCCGGCCAAGGTGTATGCCCGGCCGCTGGAGCTGTTCGTCGGCCAGAAGCTGAGCAAGAACGACTTCCTCACCGAACTCGACGCCCTGGGCTACCGCCGCGAAAGCGCGGCCAACGGCCCGGGCGCGGCCTCGGTCAACGGCAACAACGTCGATCTCAACACCCGTGGCTTCCAGTTCTATGAAGGCATGGAGCCGGCGCAGTTCGTGCGCGTGCGCTTCTCCGGCGACTATGTCGCGGGCCTGAGCGGCGCCAATGGCGGCAAGCTCGACGTGGTGCGCCTCGAGCCGCTGATGATCGGCGGTATCTACCCGAAGAACCTTGAGGACCGCATCCTGATCAAGATCGACCAGGTGCCGCCCTACCTGGTGGAAACCCTGATCGCCACCGAGGACCGCGACTTCTACAGCCACTTCGGCGTGTCGCCCAAATCCATCGCCCGGGCCGTGTGGGTCAACACCTCCTCGGGGGCCATGCGCCAGGGCGGCAGCACCCTGACTCAGCAGTTGGTGAAAAACTTCTTCCTCACCAACGAGCGCAGCCTCAGCCGCAAGCTGACCGAGGCGATGATGTCGGTGTTGCTGGAAGTGCACTACGACAAGCGCGAGATCCTCGAGGCCTACCTCAACGAAGTGTTCATCGGCCAGGACGGCCAGCGCGCGGTACACGGCTTCGGCCTGGCCAGCCAGTTCTTCTTCAGCCAGCCGCTGCAGGAGCTCAAGCTGCACCAGATCGCCTTGCTGGTAGGCATGGTCAAGGGGCCGTCCTACTACAACCCACGCCGTCACCCCGAGCGCGCCCTGCAACGGCGCAACCTGGTGCTCGACCTGCTCGCCGAGCAAGGCGTGGCCACTCAGGACGTGGTCGATGCGGCGAAGAAGATGCCCCTGGGCGTGACCAAGCGCGGCAGCCTGGCCGACAGCTCGTTCCCGGCCTTCCTCGACCTGGTCAAGCGTCAGCTGCGCCAGGACTACCGCGACGAAGACTTGACCGAAGAAGGCCTGCGTATCTTCACCAGTTTCGACCCGATCCTGCAGATGAAGGCCGAAACCGCCATGAGCGAGACCTTCAAGCGCCTGGCCGGGCGCAAGGGCGCCGACGAAGTGGAGTCGGCGATGGTCGTCACCAACCCCGAGACCGGCGAAGTGCAGGCGCTGATCGGCAGCCGCCAGTCGGGCTTCGCCGGTTTCAACCGCGCCATCGACGCGGTGCGCCCGATCGGCTCGCTGGTCAAGCCGGCGGTCTACCTGACCGCGCTGGAGCAACCGAGCAAGTTCACCCTGACCAGCTGGGTGCAGGACGAGCCGTTCTCGGTCAAGGGCGCCGATGGCCAGGTATGGCGGCCACAGAACTACGACCGCCGCCCCCACGGCACCATCTACCTGTACCAGGGCCTGGCCAACTCCTACAACCTGTCCACCGCCAAGCTCGGCCTGGAAGTGGGCGTGCCGAACGTGATCAAGACCATCGGCCGGCTGGGCGTGCAGGTCGACTGGCCGGCGTTCCCGTCGATGCTGCTGGGGGCCGGCGGCATGTCGCCGATGCAGGTGGCGACCATGTACCAGACCCTCGCCAACGGCGGTTTCAACACGCCGATGCGCGGTATCCGCAGCGTGCTCACCGCCGAAGGCGAGCCGCTCAAGCGCTACCCGTTCCAGATCCAGCAGACGTTCGACCCAGGCTCGATCTACCTGGTGCAGAACGCCATGCAGCGGGTGATGCGCGAAGGTACTGGGCGTTCGGTGTACAGCCAGTTGCCCAGCTCGCTGACCCTGGCCGGCAAGACCGGCACCAGCAACGACTCGCGCGACAGCTGGTTCTCCGGCTTCAGCCAGGACTTGCTGGCCGTGGTGTGGCTGGGCCGCGACGACAACGGCAAGACACCGTTCACCGGCGCCACCGGGGCGTTGCAGGTGTGGACCAGCTTCATGAAGAAGGCCGATCCGCTGCCGCTGGACATGCCGCAGCCGGATAACGTGGTGCAGGCCTGGATCGACCCGTACAGCGGTCAAGGCTCCGACGGTAGCTGTCCGGGAGCGGTGCAGATGCCGTATATTCGCGGCAGTGAACCACCCGCTGGCGCCACCTGTGGTGGCGAGCAGAACCCGGCCGAATCGGTGATGGACTGGGTCAAGGGCTGGATGAATTGAGCACGAGCTTTGAAGAGGGTGTGAAGTGAACAAGTGGTGGATTCCTGCCTTGACCGCGGTGGCCGTATTGCACGGCTGTGCCAGTGTCCCGCGTGGCAATATCCCGGTGGTGGATTCGAGCACCCGGGTGTCCGACAACGAGCGGGTCATGGCCAAGCGCAACGCGGCCTACCCGACCAGCGGTGGCAGCCGCCAGTCGCAGGCGTTGCCGGAAGACTCCGGCGTCACCGTGATGATCCCGCAGGGTACCGGTGGCGCGCCGATCCAGTCGTTCCCGGCCGGTAGCAGCGCGGCGCCGATCAGCACCGGCCCGATTACCCCGGGCCCGGTCAGCAGTGGGCCGATCACCACCAATCCTAACCCGATCGCCGACGAACCGTTCGACATCGCCTCGATGAGCAAGCCGGCGCCGGCTACCAGCGCCCCCACCGGCATCCCGCGTGCCGGTGGGGGCCTGTCGGCCGACGAGCAGCTCGACGGCCCGGTGCTGGCGCTGTTGACCACCGCCCAGCAACAACAGGGTAGCGGTGACTTCAACGGTGCCGCCTCGAGCCTGGAGCGTGCCCAGCGCATCGCCCCGCGCGAGCCGCAGGTGCTGTTCCGCCTGGCCCAGGTGCGCCTTTCCCAGGGCGACGCCGCGCAGTCCGAACAGCTGGCCCGCCGCGCGCTGACCTACGCCAACGGTCGCCCCGACCTGCAGGCGCAACTGTGGAACACCATCGCCCAGGCCCGCGAGAAGCAGGGTGACAGCGCCGGCGCGGCCCTGGCGCGGCAGAAGGCGCGGGTCAACCTGTGATGGAACAGCGCATCCTCGATATCGCCGACCAGCTGCTGCTGATCGAGCAGGAACTCAAGGTCCAGGGCTGGTGGAGCGAGGTGGCGCCCAGCGCCGAGGCGCTGGCCAGCGTCGAGCCGTTCGCGGTGGATCGCATGAGCTTCGAGCAGTGGCTGCAATGGATCTTCCTGCCGCGCATGCGGCTGATCCTCGAGCACGGGCACCCGCTGCCCAACGCCTCGGGCATCCTGGTCATGGCCGAGACGGTGTTCGTCGACCGCCCGGAACAAAGCCGCGAGCTACGGCGCTTGCTCGCAACTTTCGACCAATTGATCGGGCCTGGCGCCTGATTTCTACCGTTTTTCCTTCAAGGGCCGCAGATTGTGGCCCTTTTTTGTGGAAATCTTATTTTTCCTGCTGCTGCTCAGGGTATTAGTGGTGGTGAGAATTCATCTTGATGAAAAATTGGCAATAATTTCTCTTGACTTGTGAGCGCCGAATCACAAGAATCCAGATTCCGCTGTAGAGGGACTGCCAGAAGCAGACCCGCTAAGCAGATCATGAGGCGCACACCCGCGCCGACTTGCTACACCCCGCAACGCGTTACCTCGCGCTGGGTGGGAAAGCCCGCAACACACCAGGGTATTCCCAATACTTGCTCAGTCAGTGCTGACGTTCGCTCATGCTCTGCTTGGCAGTAAACCTAATAAGACCCGCTCAGTGAGGGCGGTATTCTGGCGTTTTAGAGGTGAACAACGTGGAGCTCTTATCCGGCGCTGAAATGGTCGTCCGCTTCTTGCGCGACGAAGGCGTTAAGCACATCTACGGGTACCCAGGCGGTGCTCTCCTGCATGTTTACGATGCCTTGTTCAAGGAACCGGAAGTCCAGCACATCCTGGTTCGCCACGAACAGGCTGCCACCCATATGGCGGACGGATACGCCCGTGCCACCGGCAAGGCCGGCGTGGTACTGGTGACTTCCGGTCCAGGCGCGACCAATGCCATCACCGGCATTGCCACCGCTTACATGGATTCCATCCCGATGGTTATCCTGTCTGGCCAGGTGCCCAGCACCATGGTCGGCACCGATGCCTTCCAGGAAACCGACATGATCGGTATCTCACGGCCGATCGTGAAGCACAGCTTCATGGTCAAGCATGCCTCGGAAATTCCTGAAGTCCTGAAAAAAGCCTTCTATCTGGCGCAATCCGGCCGTCCCGGTCCGGTCGTGGTCGACATTCCAAAAGATATGACCAACCCGGCCGAGAAGTTCGAGTACATCTACCCGAAAAAGGTCAAGCTGCGTTCCTATAGCCCGGCCCTGCGCGGCCATTCCGGGCAGATCCGCAAGGCAGCCGAAATGCTCCTGGCGGCCAAGCGGCCAATCGTCTATGCCGGTGGCGGCGTGATTCTCGGCGGCGGCTCCGAAGCCCTCACCGAAATCGCCAAGTCGCTGAACCTGCCTGTCACCAACACCCTCATGGGCCTCGGTGGCTTCCCAGGTACCGACCGCCAGTTCCTCGGCATGCTCGGCATGCACGGCAGCTACACCGCCAACATGGCCATGCACAACGCCGACGTGATCTTCGCCGTCGGTGCGCGTTTCGACGACCGCGTGGTCAACGGCCCGGCCAAGTTCTGCCCGAACGCCAAGATCATCCACATCGACATCGACCCGGCGTCGATCTCGAAGATGATCAAGGCCGACGTGCCGATCGTCGGCCCGGTCGAAAGCGTGTTGAGCGAAATGCTCACCATCCTCAAGGAAATCGGCGAGCAGCCCGACAAGGCAGCGCTGGAGGCCTGGTGGAAGCAGATCGACGAATGGCGCGGCGACGGCGAGCTGTTCCCCTATGACAAGGGCGACGGCAACATCATCAAGCCGCAACAGGTCATCGAGACCCTGTGCGAAGTGACCAAGGGCGATGCCTTCGTCACCTCCGACGTCGGCCAGCACCAGATGTTCGCGGCGCAGTACTACCGCTTCAACAAGCCCAACCGCTGGATCAACTCCGGTGGCCTGGGCACCATGGGCTTCGGTTTCCCGGCGGCCATGGGCATCAAGCTCAACTTCCCCGACCAGGATGTGGCCTGCGTGACCGGTGAAGGCAGCATCCAGATGAACATCCAGGAGCTGTCCACCTGCATGCAGTACGGCCTGCCGGTGAAGATCGTCAACCTGAACAACGGTGTGTTGGGCATGGTCCGCCAATGGCAGGACATGGCCTACAACGGCCGCCACTCGCACTCCTATGTCGAGTCGCTGCCGGACTTCGTCAAGCTGGCCGAGGCCTATGGCCATGTGGGTATCCGCATCACCAGCCTGAAGGACCTCAAGCCCAAGCTCGAGGAAGCCTTTGCGATGAAGGATCGCCTGGTGTTCATCGATATCGCGGTCGACCGCACCGAGCACGTCTATCCGATGCAGATCAAGGATGGCTCGATGCGTGACATGTGGCTGAGCAAGACGGAGCGTACCTGATATGCGGCATATCATTTCCCTGCTGCTGGAAAACGAACCCGGTGCCTTGTCTCGCGTGGTCGGCCTGTTCTCCCAGCGCAACTACAACATTGAAAGCCTGACCGTGGCACCGACCGAGGACCCGACCCTGTCGCGTCTGACGCTGACCACCGTTGGCCATGACGAGGTGATCGAGCAGATCACCAAGAACCTGAACAAGCTGGTCGAAGTGGTCAAGCTTGTCGACCTCTCGGAAAGCGCTCACATCGAGCGTGAACTGATGTTGGTCAAGGTCAAGGCCACCGGCGCCCAGCGGGCCGAGATCAAGCGCACCACGGATATTTTCCGTGGCCAGATCGTCGATGTGACCGCCAGCGTGTACACCGTGCAGCTGAGCGGCACCAGCGACAAACTGGACAGCTTCATCCAGGCCATCGGTACCGCATCGATTCTCGAAACCGTGCGCAGTGGAGTCACCGGCATTGCCCGTGGCGACAAAGTGCTCAGCATCTAACTTCAAAAATTAGCGATGGCTCCACTGGGGCCGAGATATAACAGGGGTGTTTCATGAAAGTTTTCTACGATAAAGACTGCGACCTTTCCATCATCCAGGGCAAGAAAGTCGCCATCATCGGCTACGGTTCCCAAGGCCACGCCCAGGCGTGCAACCTCAAGGACTCCGGTGTGGACGTTACCGTCGGTCTGCGTAAAGGTTCGGCCACCGTTGCCAAGGCAGAAGCCCATGGCCTGAAAGTCGCCGACGTCGCCAGCGCCGTTGCCGCCGCCGACCTGGTCATGATCCTGACCCCGGACGAATTCCAGGGCCAGCTGTACAAGAACGAGATCGAGCCGAACATCAAGAAAGGCGCCACCCTGGCCTTCTCCCACGGCTTCTCGATCCACTACAACCAGGTGGTGCCGCGCGCCGACCTCGACGTGATCATGATCGCGCCAAAGGCGCCGGGCCACACCGTGCGCTCCGAGTTCGTCAAGGGCGGCGGCATCCCTGACTTGATCGCCATCTACCAGGACGCCTCGGGCAACGCCAAGAACGTCGCCCTGTCGTACGCCGCTGGCGTTGGTGGTGGCCGTACCGGCATCATCGAAACCACCTTCAAGGACGAGACCGAAACCGACCTGTTCGGTGAGCAGGCCGTGCTCTGCGGCGGTACCGTCGAGCTGGTCAAGGCCGGTTTCGAGACTCTGGTCGAAGCGGGCTACGCCCCAGAGATGGCCTACTTCGAGTGCCTGCACGAGCTGAAGCTGATCGTCGACCTCATGTACGAAGGCGGCATCGCCAACATGAACTACTCGATCTCCAACAACGCCGAGTACGGTGAGTACGTCACCGGCCCTGAAGTCATCAACGAAGAATCGCGCAAGGCCATGCGCAATGCGCTGAAGCGCATCCAGGACGGCGAATACGCGAAGATGTTCATCAGCGAAGGCGCCACCAACTATCCTTCGATGACCGCCAAGCGTCGCAACAACGCCGCCCACGGCATCGAGATCATCGGCGAGCAACTGCGTTCGATGATGCCGTGGATTTCGGCCAACAAGATCGTCGACAAGACCAAGAACTAAGGTCTGGTTCGATAGATGAAAAACGCGGCTTCGGCCGCGTTTTTTCGTTTGCGCGGCCAGCTTCTGGTATAAAGCGACCAGTGGCTCGCCGTCAGAACCTGTTTCGCGGGCCCATGTCGAACATATTCCACACTGTTGCAAGGTACTTTTCATGAGCGAACGTCCCGAAGAGCCGAACAAGCCCTCCGACGCCGAAAGCCTGCTACCTGTCGATGAGCACGTTGAAGAAGGTCATGACGCCGAAGGGCGCAAGGTCCGTCATCGCGGCATCTACCTGCTGCCCAACCTGTTCACTACCGCGAACCTGTTCGCCGGCTTCTATTCCATCATCAGCTCTATGAGCGCGCAGAGCGCCCTGAGCGCCGGTGACCCGCGCGAGGCGAGCAAGTATTTCGCCTTCGCCGCCATCGCCATTTTCGTGGCCATGGTCCTCGACGGCCTCGACGGTCGTGTCGCGCGCATGACCAACACCCAGAGCGCCTTCGGTGCCGAGTACGACTCGCTGTCGGACATGGTCGCCTTCGGTGTGGCGCCGGCCCTGCTGGCATTCGGTTGGGCGCTGGGCGACATGGGCAAGGTCGGCTGGATGGTCGCCTTCATCTATGTAGCCGGTGCGGCACTGCGCCTGGCGCGCTTCAACACCCAGGTCGGCACCGCCGACAAGCGCTACTTCATCGGCCTGGCCAGCCCGGCCGCGGCAGGTGTGGTGGCCGGTACCGTGTGGGCGTTCAGCGACTACGGCATCCAGGGTTCGAAGCTGTCGTTCCTGGTGGCGCTGCTGGTCGCTGCCGCGGGCATGCTGATGGTCAGCAACATCAAGTACAACAGCTTCAAGGAGCTCGACCTCAAGGGCCGCGTGCCTTTCGTCGCGATCCTCGCGGTGGTGCTGGTGTTCGCCGTGGTGTTCAGCGATCCACCGCGCATCCTGCTGCTGATCTTCCTGGCCTATGCTGCGTCGGGGCCGATCCAGTTCCTGTTGCGGGCACGCCGTCGCAAATCCTGACAAGGATTTAATCGCGCAATAACCTGCCGGCTCCATAGTCTTACGTGTACATCAGTTGCCCGTGCTATGGAGCCGCCATGCTCATCAAGCTTCCCCGATCTTCCGACTGCAGCGCGTCGCAGGTCACCCCCGAAGATATCTACCTTTCCCGTCGTCGTGTGTTGGGCGCAAGCCTGGCGGGCCTGGCCGTGGGCGCATTGCCGCGCCTGGGTATGGCCGCCGAGCCGTCGCGCTATGCCGATGCCGTGGCCGGCAGCCCGCCCGCCTGGTTCGGCGACAAGCTGGCCGCCACCCGCTGGCAGGCGATGACAGTGCCGGGGGAGGCGATCACGCCGTTCAAGGACGCCACCCACTACAACAACTTCTATGAGTTCGGCCCCGACAAGGGTGACCCGGCAGCCAATGCCGGCAGCCTGCGGACCGAGCCGTGGAGCCTGGTCGTCGATGGTGAGGTGGCCAAGCCTGGTCGCTATGCGCTGGAGGACTTCGTCAAACCCTACCAGCTCGAGGAGCGCATCTATCGGTTGCGCTGTGTCGAGGCCTGGTCGATGGTCATTCCCTGGCTGGGTTTTCCGCTGGCCGAGGTGCTCAAGCAGGTCGAGCCGACCTCCAAGGCGCGTTATGTTCGTTTCGAAACCCTGCAGGACCCCCAAAGCATGCCCGGCCAGCGCTCCGGCTTCGCCCTGATCGATTGGCCTTATGTAGAGGGATTGCGCCTGGATGAAGCGATGAACCCGCTGGCGATCCTGGCGGTGGGTATGTATGGCCGCGAGCTGGCCAACCAGAACGGCGCACCGCTACGGCTTGTGGTGCCGTGGAAGTATGGCTTCAAGAGCATCAAGTCGATCGTGCGCATCAGTTTGGTGGCGCAGCAGCCGCAGACCACCTGGCAAGGGCTGGCGCCCGAGGAGTATGGCTTTTATGCCAACGTCAACCCGACGGTCGACCATCCGCGCTGGACCCAGGCGCGGGAGCGACGTCTGCCCAGTGGGCTGTTCAGCCCTAACGTGCGCGATACCTTGATGTTCAACGGTTACGCCGATGAGGTGGCGTCGTTGTACGGTGGGCTCGATCTGCGGAAGAACTATTGATGCGCTATCCCTGGTTTCGCTTGGCTATCTTCACCGCCGGTTGCCTGTTTCCGCTGTGGTGGTTGTATGAGGCACTGACGGGGCAGCTCGATCCGGACCCGGGCAAGATCCTCATGGATCGGCTCGGGCTGGGGGCGCTGGTGTTCTTGTTGATTACCCTGGGTATGACGCCATTGCAGCGGTTCAGTGGTTGGTCGGGGTGGATCGTGGTGCGCCGGCAACTGGGCTTGTGGTGCTTTGCTTATATAGTGCTGCACTTGATGGCGTACCTGGTGTTCATCCTGGGGCTGGACTGGGGGCAGTTCGGCGTGGAGTTGCGCAAGCGGCCGTACATTATTGTTGGTGCGCTGGGGTTTGTCGGGTTGCTGGCGTTGGCGGTCACCTCCAACCGTTACAGCCAGAAGCGGTTGGGCGCTCGGTGGAAGAAGCTGCACCGGCTGGTGTATGTGATTTTGGGGTTGGGGTTGCTGCATTTTTTGTGGATTGTGCGTTCGGATTTACGTGAATGGGCGATGTATGCGGCGGTGGGCGGGGTGTTGATGGTGTTGCGGGTGCCGGTGGTGGGGCGTTGGGTTGGGCGGTGGAGGAGGGGATTGAGTTGATGGGGGGCGTGAGGGGTGTCCGCCGTTAGGTATTCAGCGCCTATGAGATCGAGCGCCGCGCGGGCGGCGCTCGATCTCATAGGCGCTGCAAGGGTTGCTGCGAGCACCTACTGGCCTTAATACGGCCTTTTCGCTAAATATTTCATTTTCTTGAAATTAAAGGTTGACGCGCTTTCAGATCCCCTTATAATGCGCCCCACTTCCAGCGACAACGGAACGCAAAACTCCTTGAGATTCAATGAGTTAAGCGAGTTCGGGTTCGGTGCAAGGGCTTCGGTTTCACATCGAAAGCGGTGAAAAAGGTGGTTGACAGCAGGTTGTAACGCTGTATGATTCGC
>NZ_JAMYBV010000038.1:0-30922 GCF_024126635.1 Pseudomonas sp. VA159-2
CCCTGCTGAAAGGGCAGGACGAATATCAACCTAAAGTCAGCTAATGGGCTTCCCTGAAACCATAGAATCTCCTACGGGGGCAGGGGTGCGCAGATAGCGTTGTAGGAGCCGGCCTTGCCGGCGAACACCGGGGCAGCCGGTGCCATTCACCGCGTCGTCGGCTTCGTCAGCAAAGCGGGCGCCACTCCTCAAGCCCTTTGCAAAGCAGGGTAATCGGTATACCCCTCAGCCCCATTGGCATAGTCGAACTGCGCCCTATGCGGGTTCAGCGGCGCCTGCTGCCGCAACCGCTCGACCAGATCCGGATTGGCAATGAACGCGCGTCCAAAGGCCACCGCATCGATCAGCCCCCGTTCCAGCAACCCCTCGGCTTTCTCGGCGGTATAGGCCCCTGCCGCAACGATCACCCCCGGATAAACCGCGCGAATCGCCTCGCGGAACTCGTCGCGCAGCGGCTTGCCACCGGCCCAGTCCGGCTCGGACAAGTGCAGGTAGGCCAGGTTGCGCTTGGCCAGCTCGCCAATCAGGTACAGGCCCGCAGCCTCCTGGTCCTCGCCATTGTCGATGCCATTGAAGCCGCCCAGCGGGAAGATACGGATACCCACGCGATCGGCGCTCCACTGGGCAATGGCGGCATCCACCGCCTCCAGCACGATGCGCGCGCGGTTCTCGACACTGCCCCCGTAGCGGTCCTCACGGGTGTTGGCACTGGGGGTGAGGAACTGGTGCAGCAGGTAGCCGTGGGCGGCGTGCAGCTCGATGAAGTCGAAACCCGCCTCGCGGGCATTGGCCGCGGCCTGGCCGAAGTCGGCGACGATGCCGACGATCTCGGCCTCGCTCAAGGCGCGTGGGGTCGAGGTTTCGACCCGGATCACATTGCGGTTTTCATCACGCAGGCTGGTGCGGGCATTGGCCGCCAGCGCCGACGGCGCCACTGGGGCCTGGCCATCGGGCTGCAGCGAGGTGTGCGAGACGCGGCCGGTGTGCCACACCTGCACGGCGCTGTGGCCGCCCTCGGCATGGATACCGTCGTTGACCCGGCGCCAGCCGGCAATCTGTTCGGCGGTGTGAATGCCTGGCGAGCCGGAATAGCCCTTGGCCTGGAACGAGATCTGCGTGGCCTCGCTGATGATCAGCCCGGCACTGGCGCGCTGTCGGTAGTACTCGGCCATCAGCGGTGTGGGAATGTCGCCCGGCTCCTGGCTGCGCAGGCGGGTCAGCGGCGCCATGAACACCCGGTTGGGCAGGGTGAGCGGGCCAAGTTGCAGGGGTTCGAACAATTTCATGGAAGCACCGTTTCAAGGAGGATTCGATGCCGCGCACGATACCGAGGTGATTGGGGAAAGGGGGGACCGGGTGACTGGCGCAACGGGCGCCAATGGGGATTAGCGGGCCCATACAGCCGCCCATCACTGGCCTGTATTGACTTGCCACGCCGGCCCAGGCTACTTTCCCATCCTATGAACTCACGCCTGCAGTGCCGCGCTCCAAGCATTATTACCGCCATTATCGGATTGGCGGGCTAGCGCACACATGCACGAAACCCGCCCTGGAGGCGGGTTTTTTCTCTCTGACTCCTGGGCCCTTGAAAAATAACCAGGAGTCATCGATGACCAGCCTCAGCCTTCCCTCGCGTGCCCCCGTAACACCGCAACAACTGCTGTCCGAGCAGGTGCGGCGGATTCTCTCGGCGCCGGTGTACGACCTGGCCATCGAAACCCCGCTGCAAGGCGCCCCGGCGCTGTCGGCCAGCCTTGGCAACCAAGTGCTGCTCAAGCGCGAGGACCTGCAACCGACCTTCTCCTTCAAGATCCGTGGCGCCTACACCCGGCTCTCGCGTCTGAGCCCCGCCCAGCGCGCCCGCGGGGTGATCACCGCCTCGGCCGGCAACCACGCTCAGGGCGTGGCCCTGGCCGCCGCGCACCTGGGTCTGAACGCCACCATCGTCATGCCCACCACCACGCCCTCGCTCAAGGTCGAGGGCGTGCGCTCGCGGGGTGGCCAGGTCGTGCTGCAGGGCGAGAGCTTCCCCCATGCCCTGGCCCACGCCCTGGCGTTGGCCGATAGCCAGGGGGCGACCTTCGTGCCGCCGTTCGACGACCCTGATGTGATCGCCGGCCAGGGCACGGTGGCCATGGAGATCCTGCGCCAGCACCCGGGCCGGCTGGACGCGATCTTCGTGCCGGTGGGCGGCGGCGGGCTGATCGCCGGCATCGCCGCCTACGTCAAGTACCTGCGCCCCGAGGTCAAGGTGATCGGCGTCGAGCCACAGGACTCCAACTGCCTGCAGGCGGCCATGGCCGCTGGCGAGCGGGTGGTGCTGGCGCAGGTCGGCACCTTCGCCGACGGCGTGGCGGTGGCGCAGATCGGCGCGCACTGTTTCGAGCTGTGCCGGCACTTCGTCGACGAGGTGGTGACGGTCAGCAGCGATGAGCTGTGCGCGGCGATCAAGGACATCTACGACGATACCCGCTCGATCACCGAACCTTCCGGCGCCCTGGCCGTGGCCGGGATCAAGAAGTACGTGGCCCGCACAGGTGCCCAGGGGCAGACGCTGGTGGCCATCGACTCAGGCGCCAACGTCAACTTCGACCGCCTGCGCCATGTGGCCGAGCGCGCCGAGCTGGGCGAACAGCGCGAAGCGGTGATCGCCGTGACCATCCCCGAATGCCCCGGCAGTTTCCGCGCCTTCTGCCTGGCGCTGGGCAAGCGCCAGATCACCGAGTTCAACTACCGCTACTACCCGGGCAGGCAGGCGCGCCTGTTCGTTGGCGTGCAGACCCACCCCCAGCACGACCCGCGTGAAGCGCTGCTGGCCAGCCTGGGCGGGCAGGGCTACCAGGTGCTCGACCTGACCGACAACGAGCTGGCCAAGCTGCACGTGCGCCATACCGTGGGCGGGCACGCGGCGCCAGGGGCCAGCGAGCGAGTGCTGCGCTTCGAGTTTGCCGAGCGGCCCGGGGCCTTGCTGGGCTTTCTCGAACGCTTGGGCAAGCGCTGGAACATCAGCCTGTTCCACTACCGCAACCACGGCGCGGCGCAGGCGCGGGTGTTCGCCGGGCTGGAGGTGCCGGACGAGGAACTGGCCGGGTTGCCGCAGGCGCTGGAAGCGATGGGTTATCCGTATTGGGACGAGACGGATAATCCGGCGTATCGGTTGTTCATGGGGTAGCCGGTTTGCCCAAGGGTTGCCCTGGATCAACGCCGCACAGCGCGTTCAGGCAGATGCTCAAGCCCTACCATTCGCTTGAGAGGGCCTGGCCATGAGCAGCACGTTCTTCATCCCCGCCGTCAATATCATGGGCATCGACTGCCTGGAGGAGGCGATGGCCGCCATCGCCGGTTACGGCTTGCGCAAGGCGTTGATCGTCACCGATGCGGGCCTGGTCAAGGCCGGCGTGGCCGAGCGGATCGCCGGCATGCTGGCCATGCGCGATATCGACGCGCGGGTGTTCGACGGCGCCAAGCCCAACCCGAGCATCGCCAACGTCGAGGCAGGGCTGGCCATGCTGCGCCGCGAGGGCTGTGACTGCGTGGTGTCGCTGGGCGGCGGCTCGCCCCACGATTGCGCCAAGGGCATCGCCCTGTGCGCGACCAACGGCGGGCATATCAGCGACTACGAGGGCGTCGACCGGTCGAGCAAGCCGCAGTTGCCGCTGATCGCGATCAACACCACCGCCGGCACCGCCAGCGAGATGACCCGCTTCTGCATCATCACCGACGAGGCGCGCCATGTGAAAATGGCCATTGTCGACCGCAACGTCACGCCAATTTTGTCGGTCAACGACCCGGCGCTGATGGTCGGCATGCCAAAGGGCCTGACCGCGGCCACTGGCATGGATGCGCTGACCCATGCCATCGAGGCCTATGTGTCGACCGCCGCCACGCCGATCACCGATGCCTGCGCGCTCAAGGCCATCGGCCTGATCAACGACAACCTGCGCCAGGCGGTTGCCGACGGCGCCGACCTGCAGGCGCGGGAGAACATGGCCTATGCCCAGTTCCTCGCGGGGATGGCGTTCAACAATGCATCGCTTGGGTATGTGCATGCCATGGCCCACCAGCTGGGCGGCTACTACGACTTGCCCCATGGTGTGTGCAACGCGGTGTTGCTGCCCCATGTGCAGCGTTTCAATGCCAAGGTCAGTGCGGCGCGCTTGCGCGATGTGGCCAAGGCCATGGGCGTCAAGGTGTGCGGGCTGGATGCCGAGCAGGGCGCCGGGGCGGCGATTTCGGCCATCGAGCACCTGGCCGCGGCCATCGGCATCCCGGCCGGGTTGGCGGAACTGGGGGCCAAGGTCGAGGATGTGCCGGTCCTGGCGGCCAATGCGCTCAAGGATGCCTGTGGCCTGACCAACCCACGCGTGGCCAGCCAGGTGGAAATCGAGGCGATCTTCAAGGCCGCGTTCTAGAGCGGTGTGGTAAGTGGCGGGCGCCTACGGGTCGGTCGCGTCCACCGCGGCGCCTGGTTCGCCAGCAAGGCTGGCTCCTACGGGGGTTGCGGGCTGTAATCGGCGTAGGAGCCGGCCTTGCCGGCGCAGCCGGTGCCATCCACCGCGGTGCCTGGTTCGCCAGCAAGGCTGGCTCCTACAGGTATTGCAGGTCGCAACCGGCGTAGGAGCCGGCTTGCCGGCGAATACCGGCGTAGCCGGTGCCATCCACCGCGTCTCCTGCTTCGCCAGCAAGCTGGCTCCGACGGGGCCGGGACAGACTTCAACTCGCTGGCTAACGCTCGCGCATGAAGAACCCCGCCACGTACTTGCGGAAGGTCTCCAGGCTCTTGAAGTCGGCATAGCGCTTGAAGTTCTCGGCATCCGGCTCCGGCCCCAGCGGTTGCTCGAGCAACGACACCGACAACACCCGGTCCTGGTCCGAGGTCAACACCAGCTCGTCCATCACCTGGCCGCCGATCACCGGGCGGCGCATCAGCACCTTCACGCCCTTGCTGGCCATCCAGTCGATCAGCGACACCAGCGCTTTAAGGGGCTCGCGCTCTTCGTCGCGGTATACCGGGAACAGCTGCCCGCGCGACAGCACCGGCACGCTGGCAACATGGATCAGCTCGTAGAAATGGCTGCCGGCGGTGGCCGGTGAATACAGCGCCAGGGCCAGCAGCGGCCCGCTGGCGCGGTTGCCGCCCCAGTACTGGTGGTGGCCCTGGAAGTCGAAGCCGTCCTCGCTGCGGTTGTTGAACAGCTTGCGGCCCTTGACCTGGTCGACGCAGTCCAGCAGCAGGCCGTGCCGACGGTGGTTGCCGAACACCGTGGCCTCGCGCAGGCGCGCCTTGAGCATCATCATGTGCTTCATGTCCAGGCGGGTTTCCAGGTAGTTGCTGGCGGGCACCCGCTCCAGCAGCGGGTAGCGGCTGGCGACAGCGCGCAGGTCGGCGAACTGCGCGGTGAGGTCCTTTTTCAGGTGGGTGGCGTAGACGTTCAGGCCGCTGGCCTCGATCCAGGTCAGCAGCAGCGACAGCAGGCGCTGCTGTTCGCGGCGTTCGCCGGGCTCGCGTGGCGTTGCGGGTGCTTCGCCGTCACTGGCGCGGCGGTAGTCGCCGAGTAGGCGCAGTGGCGCATCCGGCGCCAGCCAGGCGGCCGGCGCGGCGCTTTCCTCGGCGCGCTCGCCGGCTTCGCGCTCATCCTTGCTGAACGGGCAGCCGGGGGTGTGCTCGGGGGTCTCGGGGTTGTTGCGCAGGAAAAGGGTGCCGGTGCTGCCGTTCAACGAGACGTTGAGCACCGGCAGGGCATCCTTGCGGCAGTCGCAGGCTAGCCATTGGTTGGCGCTGCGGATCTTCATCAGCCATTGGTTGGCCTGCAACAGGCGCGGGCCGGTGAGGGTGCCGCGGACGAAACCCACCAGCAGTTCGTCCTCTGCCGGGGTCAGGCTACGCACCAGGGCGCCGGATTTTTCGATGATTCGCATTGAGGGGCAGCTCCAAGCTACAAGCCTCAAGCTTCAGGCAAAGCGCGGTGGCTTTCAACTTGAAGCTTGCAGCCTGGAGCCTGCCGCTCACTGGCCGCCGAACAGTTTGGCGGCGCGGGCGCGGATTTCCTCGGGGCTGAGGTCTTCCTTGTGGGTGGAGACGAACCACAGGTTGTTGAACGGATCCTTCAGGGTGCCGCTGCGGTCGCCGTAGAACTGGTCCTGGACTTCGCGCACCTGTGTCGCGCCGGCGCGCAAGGCCTGGGCATAGACTTTGTCGCAGTCCTCGACATACAGGTGCAGGCCAACTGCTGGCGTTTCGATGGCTTCGCTGGGTTTGAGGCCGCCCTCCATGTCGCAGGGCGAGCCGAGCATCAGCGAAGAGTCGCCGATTTTCAACTCGGCATGGCCGATGCTGCCGTCAGGGCCTTCGAGGCGGAACATTTCCACGGCGCCGAAGGCACTCTTGTAGAACTCAATGGCCTTGGCGGCCTCCTTGATGCCGAGATAGGGGGTGAGGCTGTGCTGGCCTTCGGGGATGGGCTTGGCTGCCATTTGCGTAATCTCCTTTCACGTGGGGTGGGTTGCAACGCCTTGGTGATTAGAGTCGTCTGCGCGGGCGGAAAATCGACTGTCGCCTTATATCGATTATCTCTAAAAAAACGAAGGGGCCGCGATGCGGCCCCATTTGCTCGTCAGCTTCAGAAGATGTAGTCGGTGGTCAGGAAACTCGACTGGCGGTTACGGATGATCTGGCTGATCAGTTCTTTATTCGCCGCCTGGAACTTGGTCGCCACCAGGGTGCGGATGGAGAACACCCGCAGTGCGTCATGCACCGACAAGGTCCCCTCGGCGCTGTTCTTGCGGCCGTTGAACGGGTAGGTGTCCGGCCCGCGCTGGCACTGGGCGTTGAGGTTGATCCGGCCGACCTGGTTGGCGAAGGTGTCGACCAGCGCGCCGATGGTCGCCGGGTCGTTGCCGAACAGGCTCAGCTGCTGGCCATAGTCGGAGTCGAGCACGTAGTCGACCACCGTCTGCAGGTCGCGGTAAGGCACCACCGGCACCAGCGGGCCGAACTGCTCTTCGTGGTACAGGCGCATGTCGGCGCTCACCGGGTACAGCAGGGCCGGGTAGAAGAACGAACCGCGGCTGAGCCCGCCGCCTGCGTTGAGCACCCGCGCGCCTTTGCCTGTGGCGTCGGCCACCAGGCCGTCGAGATAGTCGAGCTTACCCGGCTCCGGCAGTGGCGTCAGCGCCACGCCTGGCTCCCACGGCATGCCTGGCTTGAGTGCGGCGAGCTTGCGCTGGAACTTGTCGAGGAAGGCCTCGACCACGTCTTCATGCACGAACAGGATCTTCAGCGCGGTGCAGCGCTGGCCATTGAACGACAGGGCGCCGGTGACGGCTTCCTCGACGGCGTTGTCGAGGTCGACCTGGGGCAACACGATCCCTGGGTTCTTGGCGTCCAGGCCGAGGGCGGCGCGCAGGCGGTGCGGGCGTGGGTGGAGCTTTTTCAGGTCGCTGGCGGCCTTGTGGGTGCCGATGAAGGCGAACACGTCGACCTTGCCGCTGGCCATCAGCGCGCTGACAGTCTCGCGCCCGCGCCCGTAGATGACGTTGATCACCCCGGCCGGGAAGCTGTCGCGGAAGGCCTCGAGCAGCGGGCGAATCAGCAGCACGCCGAACTTGGCCGGCTTGAACACCACGGTATTGCCCATGATCAGCGCCGGGATCAGGGTGGTGAAGGTCTCGTTGAGCGGGTAGTTATAGGGGCCCATGCACAGCGCCACGCCCAGCGGTGCGCGGCGGATCTGGCCGAGGGTGCCTTGCTCGAGCTCGAAGCGGCTGGAGCGGCGGTCGAGGTCTTTGAGGGCATTGATGGTGTCGACGATGTAGTCGCAGGTGCGGTCGAACTCTTTTTCCGAGTCCTTGAGGTTCTTGCCGATCTCCCACATCAGCAGCTTGACCACCGCCTCGCGCTGCTCGCGCATGCGCGCCAGGAAGGTCTCGACATGCTGGATGCGCTCGGCCACGCGCATCGTCGGCCAGGCGCCGCGGCCCTTGTCATAGGCCTGCACGGCGGCGTCCAGGGCGCTGAGGGCGGTATCGGCGTCGAGCAGCGGCGCGCTGCCCAGGATCACTTGGCGTTCGCTGTCGCCGTCCTTGAGCCACACCGGGCTGCGCACCGTGGCCAGCGGGCCATCCCAGCGCCGCAGTTCGCCGGCCACCAGGTAGTCGCGTTGCTCCAGGGGCTCGCCCAGGCGCCACTGCGCGGGGATGTCCTCGGGGGTGGGAAACAGCGAATCGAGCAGGCGGTCCATGGGTACTGCACCTTTTGTAGATGGCGGGATGAAACGCTTCAGCCATGGAGCATGCACCCCGCGTCGGAAAAACACCAGTCTGGCTCAACATCGCCGCGACTGCGCCGATACACAAGGCATCGCTTCCGACCTCAGACCTATGACCCGCAACGAACGCTTTTCTTTCGACGAGCCGCCACCCCCACCGGGGGCGCTGCGTCGCACGCTCTATCGCCTGCTGCCGGTAGGTTTCGCCATGATCGGCATCGGCCTGTCGCTGGTGTTGGGCCAGCTGGATGCGCGGCGCGAGGAAAGCGAACAGGTCGCCAACCTCGCGGCCCGGCTGTCCGGGCTGCGCAGCGCGCTGGAGGCGCAGCTGCGCGCATCGTTCGCCGAGGCCGAGGGCATTGCCCAACTGATCAGCACCGACGGCAGCATCAGCATCGACCACTTCCATGGCATGGCCCGCGATGCGCTGGATTCGGTGCCGTACATGCACCATATCGCCCTGGCGCCCGCCGATGTGATTCGCGATGTCTACCCGCTACAGGGCAACGAGCAGATCGTCGGCCTGAACTACCGCCGCCTGCCCGACCAGTTCCCGTTGCTGGCCGTTGCCCGTGACAGTGGCCAGCCGGTGCTGGCCGGGCCGCTGCAGCTTTATCAGGGGGGCCGGGCGCTGGTGTACCGGCGCCCGGTGTTCATCAGCGCCAAGCGTGGGGTCAAGCTGTACTGGGGCAATATCTCGATCGTCGCCGATATCGACCGCCTGCTGCTGGCCGCCGGCCTGCGCCCGGAGACCGGCTTCGAGCTGGCGGTGCGCGGCAGCGATGGCAAGGGCGCCGAGGGTAGTTTGATCTGGGGCGACCCGCAGTTGTTCGACGACCCGCAGGTGACGCTCGATGTCGAGGTGCCGGGAGGCGTCTGGCAATTGGTGGCCGCGCCGCGTGGCGGCTGGGCGGAGCCGAACCTGTTCGGCTCGCCGCTGTTCCTGTTCGCCCTGACCAGCACGGGCTTGTTCAGCCTGTTCGTGGCCCAGCTCAATCGCAAGCAGCGTCAGCTCGAACAGCGCAACCGCGCGTTGCGCCAGTACCAGGCCCAGCTCGAGCGCCTGGCCCATTACGACACCATCACCGGGCTGCCCAACCGTGTACTGTTCCAGCGGCAATTGGGCGAGGCGATCATGCACGGCCATGGCCTGGCCGTGCTGATGCTGGATATCGACGGCTTCAAGCAGGTCAACGACAGCCTTGGCCACCCGATGGGCGACCTGCTGTTGCAGCAGGCCACCGCGCGCTTCTTGCAGGAGCTGGATACTCAGGATCAGGTCTGTCGCCTGGGCGGCGACGAGTTCGTGTTCATGCTGCAGGGTACCCAGGGCCAGGTGAACCACCAGATCCGCGCCTTGCTGCGCAGTTTGCAGCGGCCCTTCGACCTCAATGGCAACGCCGCGCTGGTCACCGGCAGCATCGGCCTGGCCTGGTGCCCGCAGCATGGCGAAGACCCCGACAGCCTGCTGCGCCATGCCGACACGGCCATGTACGCGGCCAAGGAAAGTGGCCGGGACGCCTGGCGGCCCTATCACCCGGACATGACCGCGCGGCTGCAGCAGCGCCTGGAGCTGGAGCGCAACCTGCGCCGGGCCCTGGAACACAACGAGTTCGAGCTGTGGTACCAGCCCAAGGTGGACCTGTTCAGTGGCCGCCTGGAAGGCGTCGAGGCGCTGCTGCGCTGGCGTGACCCGGAACATGGCCTGGTTTCGCCAGGCGAGTTCATCCCGTTGGCCGAGCGCACCGGGCTGATCATCCCCCTCGGCGAGCGGGTGCTGGAGCTGGCCTGCGCTCAGCTGGCCGCCTGGCGCGACGGCGAGGGTGTGCCGGGGCCGCTGGCGATCAATGTCGCCGCCTTGCAGATCGAGCGCAGCGACTACGTCACCAGCCTGGCCTCGGCGCTGCAGCGCCATGGCCTGGCGGCCAGCCTGCTGGAGGTGGAAATTACCGAAAGCCTGTTGATGGAGAGCCAGCAGCAGGCCTGCGCGGTGCTGGCGCAGTTGCGGGCGATGGGCGTGGCCACGGCGGTGGACGACTTCGGCACCGGCTATTCGTCGTTGGCCTACCTGCGGGCGTTGCCGATCGACCACCTGAAGATCGACCGCGCGTTCATCAAGGACCTGCCGGGTGATGACGACGCCATCGCCGTGGCCCGGGCGATCATCGACCTGGGGCATGCCTTGGGTTTTCGCATTACCGGTGAGGGTATCGAGACCCAGGAGCAGTACGACTTCCTGCGCAACGCCGGGTGTGACCAGGGGCAGGGCTTCCTGCTTGGCCGGCCGATGCCTGCGCAGGCCTTGCGGCGCTGGTTGCTGGACCACCAGGAGCGCCAGCGGCAACCGCTGCGCTGAGTTTTTGCATCGAGGGGGAGGGCGGCGTTCGATCTCAAAGGCGCTGCAATACCATCGCCTGGCACCCCAATCACCTGCGAAGCAACATCACACCACCGGCGCACGCCGCACCAGGCTGGTATAGCTGACCCGCGGTCGGTCGCCCAGGCGCTGCTCGATCAGCGCCTTGAGCGATTCGCCGCGCGCCAGGTAGGCGTCGCCGAAGTCCTGGCTGCCCAGGGCACTGGGGTGGGCCACCACCTCCAGCACGCCATGGGCCGGTGCCAGGCCCGCGCGCACATCGGCCGGGGTGCACACATGGTCGGCGGTGACCCCGCACAGCTGGTGCAGGCGCCGGTTGAGCAAGGTCTTGAACAGCCGCTTCAGCGGGCCGATGTTGTGGCCGATGTTGCGCGCCAGGCGGATCGGCACACCCTGGCTGCGGGCGAAGCGCGCGACCACTTCGCCGACCGGCCAGATATTGTGCACGTGCTGGTGCGAATCCAGGTGGCTGGGCATCAGGCCATGGTCCAGGCAGTGCTTCCACTGCGCCTCCAGCTCCTGCTCGACCGCCGCCCGCTCGCGCCGCGACAGGCGCAATGTGCGCTGTTTCAGGCGCAGGTCGAACTCGCCGTGGGGCGTGCAGAAACGCGGCTCGGCAAGAATCGGCCGGCTCAGCGGGCGGCCGTAGGTCAGGTTGAAATGCAGGCCCACTCGGCCTTTGAGCGCCGGCTGCTGGGCCAGCGTGCAGGCGGCGGCGAAGGCCGGCATGTTGGCCATGGCCGTGGCCGAGCTGATCAGCCCGGCCTGGAAGGCATGCAGGATCACCGCGTTGGTGTGGGCGCTGAGGCCGAAATCGTCAGCGTTGACTATGACCTGGGAGGGCATCCGGGTGGTCCTGTGGTGGGGTCGGGGCAAGGGTGCCAGGTGCGGCGGCGGTCTTGCGCAGGCGCGGCTTGAGCCACTGCCAGGTACGTTGCGCCAGGCCCAGCAGCAGGCCGTCGGGGCGCCAGCTATAGCTGCTCAGGCGCCAGTGTTCGAGGTGGCCGGTCAGGCGTTCGTGGAGCTGGTGGCTGGAATTGTTCAGGCTGACCCGCGAGGCGTCGACCCACTTCCAGTCCTGGTCCAGCCCCCAGTGAATCCACTCCTCGAGCAGCACGCGGCCACTGCCCAGGTCGCGGTGTTCGGGCGCGAAGGCGAGGTTGTAGTCGTACACCCGGCCGCGTTCGAGCAGGCCCAGGCGGTAGCTGATGCAGCGTCCGTCCAGTTCCAGCAGCACCAGGCAGACCAGGCCCTCGGCGGCCAGGGCGGTGAACGCCTGGTACATCCATTGGCGCTGCCGCTCGCCCGAGAAGATGCCGACCTCGTCGTCGCCTTTCCAACTGGCGGCCTCGACGGCGCTGATGGCGTCGAGCAGCGCGCCGATGTTCTCGGGGGTGGCGATGACCCGCCGGACCTGGGCACCGCAGGCGCCGATGCGCTTGCGCGCGCGGCGCAGTTTGTAGCGCGGGTCGCCGCTGACTTCCTGGCGATCGCCTTCGTTGATGCGGTGCACCGGCACACGGCAGCTCAGGCGCTGCTGCCAGGTGGAGCTGGCCGCAGCCCATTGGCGTAGCCAACCATCGGTCTCGGGGTGGTCCGGCACTTCGCTCAGTTGCAGCAGGGCATGGGGCAACTGCCTGCGGATGGCCTGCAGCACCTGCTCGGCGTACAGCGCCGGCAGGTCGATGAGCAAGGCGATGCGGTCGCTCAGCGGGTGGCCGAGGTGGCGCACCACCGGGGCGAACAGCGGGCCGAAGGGTTCCCGGCCGCGGATCAGCGGCAGGCACAGGCACAGGCGTTGGTCCTGGTAGCCGAGCAGCACGTGCAGCTGCTGGCCGGGTGCCAGCGCGGCCTCGGCGGCGCGCAGCCAGCCGAGGTGGTTGAACGGCGTGCTGGCAGGCAGGCGCTTGCGCAGCGCCTCGTACTCGCCGGCGGGGAAGTCGTGGCTGCGCAACGACGCGCACCACTTCAGCACCAGGCTCACCGGCTTAGCTCGCGGTGGCCGCAGAGGCGTGCGGCTCCGGCTTGCGCAACGGTTCCAGGCGCGACTCGCTGTAGCGGCTTTCGCGGAAGAACTTCCAGCGACCGAACAGGCAATACACGTTCATGATCCGTCCTTGTTCCTGGTAGCCCATGCGCAGGTGCAGCTTGAGCGCCGGGATATTGTGCTGCTCGCAGACATCCACCACCTTGTTGCAGCCCTGGGCGGCCATGGCTTGCCACAGCGCCAGTTGCAGGTCCACCGACAGCTCGGTGCCCCAGTACTTGCGGATCAGCTCGCCGCCGAACTCGAAGAACTCGCCGGGCCCGACCGGGAACCAGCAACCATAGTAGTGGCGGTCGTGGTAGTGGCGGTTGCTGCCCCAGATGAACGCCACCGCGTCGTTGTCGTCGTCGACGAACATCAGCCCGGTGTGGCCCTCGGCCGCCAGTTCGCGCATGGTTTCGACACGGTCGCCAAAGTGCCGGGCGAAGGCTCGTACATTGTGCACGGTGATGGTTTCGAGGCGCAGTGCACCATAGGGTTTCAGGCGGTGCGGCGGCACCGGGCTGACCAGGTCGCGCTCCATCCACAACAGTTGCCAGTGGTAAAAGACGTAGTGCCGCCAGGCACTAGCGAGGGTGTTGCGCAGTCCTTTGCGCTTGATGCGCTCCTGGAGCTTGGTCAAAGCACTCATGGTGCCTCCTGTACGTGGCAGGTCGAGATGCGTCTCATGACGCGTTCCAGGTCAGGGCGAACACGGTTTGCCCTGGCAATTGAAAACGCAGCTGACCGTCGTGGCAGTCGTAGTGGCCACGGCGGCTCTGGTTGTCGGGGCCGAACAGTTCCAACTGGCCGGCAGGGCAGTTGCCCAGGGCGAGCGCGACCTGCTGCAGGCGCTCGGCCTTGTTCACCCCCAGCAGGCTGCGTTGCCCCTGGCGGGCCATGGCCAGGGCGTCGACTTCGAAGGCGTCGTTGTCCAGCGCCAGCACCTGGTCCAGCCAGTGGCGCTGGATGAACTGCTGGGCCAGGCCCACCGGCTTGAGTTCGTAGCGCTCGCCGCCGGCGTCGCGCAGCATGCCCTTGGGCCACTCGGGCTCGTCGGCGACGTGGAACCAGTTGAGCATGTCGAGCAGGCCGTCGCTGGCGGCGTTGATCACCACCGAGGTCCACCACAGGCCGGCGTAGTGGCTGTTCTGCTCGTAAGGGCTCAGGCTCGAGCCGCTGGACAGGTTGGTCTGGTCCAGCAGCAGCGCCTTGCGCGGCCGGCCCTGGCCGTCCAGGCCGACCAGCGCGGCGGCCTGGCGCACGCTGTCGCGGTAGCTGCGAGTGGCGAGCAGGTCGCGGACCATCCACTCGTGCCAGGCCAACGCGTCGATCTGCGCGTCCTGTTCGGTGAGCAGGCGCCGCGCCCAGTCGATGCCACGGCGTTGCCTGCCGTCCTCGGCGAAGGGGCCGCCGGTGAAGCGCGACGAGGCCGGCATGGCGATGCGTACCCCGGCATCGTGGGCGCCGGGGTAGTCGCGCACGCGCCTGGCCATGGCCTGGAAGAAATCCCGGTAGCTGGCATAGTCGCGGTAGTTGAGGTTAGGTTCGTCGGCGAAGGCCAGGTAATGCAGGCCCTGGCCGCCAAGGGCCTTGGTCGCCTCCAGCCAGGCGCCGAGGGCGTCGTGGCTGGTGCGGTCGCTGCGCAGGTCGGCCACCCGGGCGCTGCCGGCCAGCAGGGTGATGTCCTGGCGGATGCCGAAACGTTGCTGATAGAGCTTGCGCCAGGGGTTCTCGAAATCGGGCTGGCGCTGCAGCACATCGACGAAGCTGTAGTAGCCGGCGGCCTGGGGGCGCAGGGCATCGAGGGCGGCGAAACTCGAGGCTGGCGGCAGCACGTAGGGCAAGGCTACTCCCAGCTTCGGCGTGGGGCCGAGGACCTTGTCGGCGAGCTTCAGGCGCACCTGGCCGGGTGCCTGGGGCAGGTCGCCGAGGTCTTCGGCGCGCTGGGCGAACAGGTTGGCGCTGCCATCGAGCCAGAACGCCGCCTTGCCGCTGCCTTGCAAGGACAGGCGCCAGGTCTCGTCGCGGTTGCTGGTGGGCAGCGCCTGCTGGTCGAAACGCCAGTAGGCCGGGTAGGGCTTGAGCGCCAGTTGCACGCGCCGACCATCGCCCAGCCGCTCGGCGAACAGGCCATGCACGCCGCCGTGGTACTTGCCGGCGAGGATCGCCTGTTCGCCAGCCTTGACCCGCAGGTACAAGGTCACCCCGGGGCCGACCTCGGCGCTGAAATGCACCTTGGTCGGGGCGAACAGCGCGCGGGTGCTGGCGGCGTGCTGGATGCGGTAGTCGCGAAAGCTGTAGCCGGGAATTTCCAGGCGGTAGGTGCCCTGGCCCGGCACCAGCGGCCAGCGTTGCGTGCCGCGGACTTGCTCGGCGCTGATGGGCTGTTCGCCGACCAGGCGGCCCTGGCCGTCGAGCAGGAACAGCCGCTCGGCGTTGGCGTCGGCCTGCCAGGCTGGGCGCCACTGGATGCGCACTTGGTCGTCGCGGGTCGGCAGCAGGTACAAGCTGCCATCGCGGATCTCGCCCCATTGCAGCGGCGCCGCTGGCAGCGCGGGCGGGAGCAGCATGGCGAGCAGCAGCAGGGCCCTCATGCCGGCCTCCGTTGCAGCATCTGGCGCAGCGGCGCCAAGTCGCTGGGCAGGATGATCAGCGTGCGCGCCACTGGCACGCCGCTCAGGCGGCAGTACAGCGCCAGCATGGCCACGGTCACCGCCAGGTAGGCGATCGAGGAGGCCGCCGCAGCGCCGACGATGCCCCAGGTCGGGATCAGCAGCACATTGAGCAGCAGGTTCAAGGCGGCCCCCGCGCCCATCAGCAGCGACACCGTGCCGGGGCGGTTCTTGCCCAGCAGGTCCAGGCGCAGGATACTCGCATAGCACAGCCCCAGCAGCCCGGGCAGCAGCGCCAGCAAGGCCGGGTAGGCCGGCGCGTAGTCGGCGCCGAACAGGGTGACGATCAGCCACTGGCCGATCAGCGCCATGCCCAGGCAGGCGCCGAGCATTACCGTGGCGGTCAGGCGCAGGGCCAGCGGGGTCAGGCGTTCCATGCCGGTATCCTGTTGCAGCAGGCGTTTCATCAGCGGCGTGGTGACGGCCTCGGGGACGATCAGCAACAGTTCGGCGGCGGCGCTGGCCATGGCGTAGTGGCCCAGGGCGGTGCTGCCGAGCAGGGCACCGATGAACAGGTAGTCCGAGCGCAGGATCAGTTGCTGGAACAACAGGTCCGGGTGGCTCTTGGCGCTGTAGGCCAGCAGTTCGCGCTGGCCGTCGCGGTCCCAGCGCAGGCGCAGGCGATGCTGGCGGCCGAGCCACCACAGGCCCAGCACCAGCACCAGGGCGATGCCGGCCAGCCAGCTGATCAGCGCGGCTTCCAGGGCCTGCTCGCGCCACATCCAGAACAGCCCGAGGAACAGCAGCAGCGGCGCCAGCGATTCGCTCAGGCGCAAGGCATTGAAGGCGCCGACGCCGCCGCTGGCGTTGTGCAGGGTCAGCAGGCCGCTCTTGAGCACGGTCATCGGCACCGCCAGCAGCAACAGCCAGGCCAGCAGGCCCAGTTGCACGGTCACTGCCAGGTCGGCGCCGAACGAGCGCACCAGCACCACGCAGAGCAAGGTCAGCAGCCCGGCCAGCAGGCTGCCGTAGACCAGCACCTGGGTCAGTAGCAGGCCCATGTCGCGCTGCTTGGCCGCCTGGTAGCCGACCGCGCTGTTCAGGCCGCCGCTGGTGGCGGCGCTGATCAGCTCGGGCAGGGTGCTGAGCAGGGCGAACAAGCCGCGTTCGCTGGGGCCGAGAATGCGCGCCAGGAGCACGTTGCGCAGCAGGCGCAGGGCGATCATCGCCAGCTTGGTGGCCATGCTCAGGGCCAGCTGGCGCAGGTAGCTGTTGCGCATCATCCGCGTGCTCCGCGGCTGATGCGCCAGGCCAGCAGCGACGGGCGGCTGGCGTTGCGCTGGCTGACGCCGATGCGCGGCAGGGCCAGGGGGTCGTCCTGGCCCTGGCAGATCCCCGGGCGGGTGCTCAGGGCGTAGGGGTAGCGGTGCGCGGCGACCCGCGCGCGCACCCGTGCGTCGTGGTCGCCGTTGGGGTAGCAGTACACCGGCAGTGGCGCGCGACAGCCGGCGCCGAGCGCGGCATGGCTGCGCTGCAGTTCCTCGTTGAGGCGGTGGTCATCCAGGTACGGCAGCAGGGCGTG
The DNA here is from genome assembly GCF_024126635.1 of Pseudomonas sp. VA159-2. Classification (NCBI taxonomy): domain Bacteria; kingdom Pseudomonadati; phylum Pseudomonadota; class Gammaproteobacteria; order Pseudomonadales; family Pseudomonadaceae; genus Pseudomonas; species Pseudomonas sp. VA159-2. The sequence continues at coordinate 16,868 of NZ_JAMYBV010000038.1, forward strand.
GCTGGCACCGTGGGGGCCGAAGCGCACCAGGCCGGAATCTTCCAGGGTGCGCACTTGCTGCCAGTCCATGGCCTGGGGCAGCGACTCCGGCGGGCAGGTGTCGGTCAGCAGGTGCAGGGCCTGGGGGCTGAGGCTCTTGAGCGCTTGCAGGTAGCGCGCCAGCACCAGGCTGCGGGCCTTGCTGTGGTCGTGCATGAAGTACGCCGCCGGCAATGGCCGGCCGAGCTTGCGCAGGCGCTCGATCAACAGCCGGCGGGCGTCCTCGCCATGGCTGCCCCACAGCGTTTCGCCGACGCTTTCCCACCAGAAGCGCTGGCGACTGCCAATGTAGTCGGTGGACAGGAAGATGCTCGCCGGCACCTGGTGGCGCTGCAGCAGCGGGAAGGCATTGACCGCGTTGTCGCGCCAGCCGTCGTCGAAGGTCAGGGCCACCTTGGGCCGGGCATCGCCGCGAGGCGCCTGGTGGCTTTCCAGCAGGTCCATCAGGCTGACGCAGTCGAAGTGCCGTTGCAGCCAGCGCAGCAGCCCTTCGAAGGCGCGCGGGCCGACGCACAGCTCGTTGCGATGGGGCAGCGCGGCGCTGGCGTCATCGGCCAGCACCCGGTGCAGCATGAGAATCACCCCGGCGCCGCGCAGTTCGGCGCGCCCGCGCGGCGACTTGAAGTACAACCAGCCACTGGCCTGCTTGATATGGGTCTTGATCGGCATGTCCGTCGCTCATCGGTTCTGGTCGGGGTTCCATTGGCTGTAGCTGTGCCCGCGCAGGAACTGCCACAGGCCCAGGCTCATGCCGGCCAGGGTGACCAGCACGAAGGCGGCCAGGCGGAACGGGCGCGGCAGCCGTCGCCGGGCGTCGAGCAGCCCGGCGATGGCGGCGGCGTAGCCGAGCAGTTGCAAGGCCAGGGTCAGGCGGTAGAAACCGGGTTCGGCGGCCAGCCACAGGTTGGCCAGCAGCAGCGGCAGCAACAGCACCGGGGCCAGGCGGCAAATCAGCTTGTGGCTGAGCAGGGCAATGGCGTACAGCCCGTGGCGCGCGGGGTTGAGCAGCTCGCGGCGGGCGGCCAGGCTCAACAGGCCGCCGACGGTCACCCGCTGGCGGCGGCGGAACTGCTTGGCGGCCTCGTCCACGCCCTGGTCGACGACCACCGCCTCGGGCACATAGACGATGCGCAGCCCCGCGGCGGGGGCGCAGGTGCTGATGTAGAAATCGTCGTTGACCTGCTTGGGGATAGGCTGGTACAGCGCACGGCGCAGGGCGAGCAGAGCGCCGTCGGCCGAGACCATGCACCCGGTACGGTTCTCCACCTTGCGCACCCAGGCCTCGTAGTGGCGGTACAGGCTGTCGCCGATGCTCAGGCCCTTGCCCGGGTCGGGGATGACCATGTGCCCGGCGCTGGCGCCGACCTGCGGATCGGCGAAGGGCGCCAGCAGCAGGCCGAGGGTGTTGCCGGCCCATTGGTTGTCGGCGTCGGTGAACACCAGCAGCTCGCCGCTGCACTGCGCCACCGCGCTATTGAGCGCGCCGGCCTTGCCCAGGCGCGGCAGGTCCAGCACCTGCACCCGTGGATCGCCCACGGCCTGGGCCAGGGCCACGGTGCGGTCGCTGGAGCCGTCGCTGGCCACCACCACCTGCAGTTCGGCGGCGGCGTAGTCCTGGCCGAGCACACTGGCCAGCTTGGCCGCAATATGGCGCTCCTCGTTGTGCGCGGCGATCACCACGCTGACCCGCTGCGGCGCCAGCGGCCCCGGTGTGCGGCGCGCGAAGCAGGGCGCGGCCAGGGTCAGCAGCAGCGGGTAACCGACCCAGGCGTACAGCGGCAACAGCAGGCAAAGCCAGAAGATGATCTCAGCCACGGGCGGGCCTCCTTGCAGTGCGGTTGAACAGGCTGAGGATGAACGCCGCACCGGCCAGGTGCAGGCGCAACCAATGCAGGCCCCAGAGCTGCACGGTCAGCAGCAGGTCGCGCTGGCGACGGCTCTGGCGCAGGCTGAGGAACAACGCGGGCAGGGCGCTGAGCAGCAGCAGGCCCAGCGCCACGTGGGGGAAACCGTCGAGCAGCGCCGACAGGGCCATGGCGTCGAGCACCCAGGCGCCGACCGAAAGCAGTGGGAAGCGCAGCAGGCGCAGGCTCAAGCCGTGGCTGCGCAGCAGTTGCAGGTGGCTGCCCTGGCGCCACATTTCCTTGCCCAGCCATTCGCGCCAGCTGGCTTCGAAACCCCAGTGCAGCACCGCCGGTGCGCGCAGCACCCGCAGGCGCGCGCCGGCCGCGTGCAGGCGCAGGGTGAAGTCCTTGTCCTCGCCAGTGCGCAGGCGTTCGTCGAAGCCGCCTACCTGCTCGAACCAGCTGCGGCGCATCAGCAGGTTAGGGGTCGGCAGCCAGGCGCTGTCCTGTACCGTCTGCCCGCAGCGCAAGGTGCGCCGTTGCCAGGCCTGGGCGAACCACGGCGCCTGGCGCGGGGTGTCGCAGTCCAGGGCGAACACATCGCCATCGCCGCGACGCTGCAAGTCGAGCAACAGCTCGAGCCAGTGCTCGGGCACTTCGATGTCGGCGTCGAGGAAGGCCAGCCAGTCACCGTGACTGGCAGCCACCCCGGCGTTGCGCAGGGCGCCGATGGCCACCCCTGGCAGCAGCAGCACCTCGGCGCCATGGCCACGGGCGATCGCCGGGCCTTCGTCGCTGGAACCGTTGTCCACCACGATCAGTTCGCAGGCTAGCCCCGCGGCGCTGGCGGCGCGGCGCGCGGCGTCGAGGGTGCGGCCAATATGGCGGGCCTCGTCGAACATCGGGATGACGATGCTCACCCGGCTCATCGGGCCACCCCCAGCGGCTGCGCGGCGCGGGCCTGGCCCAGCAGCACGCTGGACAGCGCCAGCATCAGCCACAGGTACTTGTGGCTCGGCGCGCTGAGGAACATCAGGAACAAGCCGATGGCCAGCATGCTCATGCTCAGGTGGGTCATCAGGTCGGCCTGGTCAGGGTCGCCGGCGGCCCGGAACGCGGCACGGGCCCGCCAGAAGTTGCGCAGGGCCAGGGCGATCATGCCGACGAACAGCAGGCCCGCCGGCAGGCCGACTTCGCTGAACAGCTCGAGGTAGGTGTTGTGGGCGCGCCGGTAAAGGTCGGTGGTCTTGCTGTTGACCGGGGCGAAGGCCTTGGAAAACCCGGTGTCGGCGTAATGCAGCGGGAAGGTGCCGGGGCCGGTGCCGAGCAGCGGGCTGTGGCTGATCATTTCCTTGCCCACCACCAGGTACGAGGCGCGCCGGCCCAGGGACTCGTCCTGGTGGGCGTTGACCCCGGACTTGAGCAGCATCAGCGACTGGATGCGCTCGGCGTAGCCGGCGGGCATCAGGGCCACGCCCAGCGGCAGGACGATGGCCAGGCCGAGCATGGCGAAGCCCAGGTGGCGCGGGCGGATGCGCGCCAGCTGCTCGCGGTAGTTGTACAGCACGATGCCCAGGCTGATCAGCAGCACCACCAGCCCCGAGCGTGATTCGGTCTTGGTCATGCCCACCAGCAGCAACAGGCAGCAGCCGGCCCAGAACAGCTTGACCGGCAGCTGCCGCGCCTTGATCGCCAGCCACAGGCCCAGGGGCATGGCGATGGTAATCAGCAGGGCGAAGGCGTTGGGGTCGAGCATGGCCGAGGCGCGGCCCTGTTCCTGGTATTTGCTGGAGAAGATCGCGAACAGGCAGGTGACGCAGACGCTGACGGTGATCAGCCGCGCCAGCAGCGGCAGGTTGAGGTCACGGCCCACCAGCAGGGTGATGACGAACACCACCAGGCCCACCAGCAGCTCGCGCAGGTGGCCGCTGGACAGGGCCAGGTCGTCGCTGGTCCACAGGCTCAGCAGGTACAGGGCCATGAATGGCAGCAACAGGCGCCACTGGTTGCTGCGCAGGCGCTCGGCGGGCAGCTGGCGCACCGCCAGTTGCAGGCTGAGGATCAGCACCAGGCCGATGCCCACCAGTTTGGCGCCGGACACCAGGCCGTCCTTGAGCAGGCCCTCCAGTGGCACCAGGGTAGCGATCGCCAACAGGCCCCAGGCCGGCTTGCGGTACAGCGCCAGGGCGCCGGCCAGGCCGATCACCGCGCCGGGGGCCAGGTATGGGTAGGGGCTGGCCAGCAGGCCCAGGCTCAGCAGGGCCACCAGGCCCACCAGCGACAGGGGAATGATCATGCGACAACCTCCTCGGCCGTGCCCCGGTACACCAGGGCCCAGCGTTGTGCCAGGGTCGGCAGGTGGTAGCGTTCGCGTTGCGTGCGGCGGGCCCGGGCAATCAGCTCCGCGGCCTGCTCGGGGTCTTGCAGCAGGGCTTCGAGGTGTGCGCCCAGCTCGGCGGTGGCCAGGGGGCTGGCCAGCAGGCCGTTGCGACCGTGCTCGATGACATCGGGAATGCCGCCGACGCCGAAGGCCGCCACCGGTACGCCTTCCTGCATGGCCTCGAGCAGGATCATCGGCGTGCCTTCGGTGCGCGAGCTGATCACCAGGGCGTCCAGGCGTTGCAGCCAAGCGCGCATGTCGCGCTGAAAGCCGGGCAGGCTGATGCGCGTTTGCAGGCCGGCGGCGTCGATGCGTGCTTGCAGGACGTCGCGTTCGGGGCCTTCGCCGAGCATCACGGCTTGCACCCGGGGCTGGCGTTGGCACAGCGGGATCAGGGTGTCGAGGAACAGGTCGGGGCCTTTTTCGCTGGACAGGCGGCCGACGTAGGCGGCGAGCCAGGGTTTTGGCTCGTGATCGCCATCCTTGTAGGAGCGGCCTTGCGTCGCGATCGGGCGCGAAGCGGCCGCCGGAACACGGCAATCCGCTGTGCCTGACACAGGGCAATGGCTGGCCTTGGGGCCGCTGTGCGGCCCATCGCGACGCAAGGCCGCTCCTACACTGGCCTCGGGCAGGCCGTTGGGAATCACCTGCAGCTTGACCTCGGGCACCCCGGCATCGCGGTGGATGCGGGCGATGCTCTGGGCCACGCAGACCACCGTGGCCACCGTCGGCGTGCGGCACAGCTGCAGGCTCAGCCAGGTGTAGAAGCGTTGCTTGCGGCTGCGCGGGGTGAAGCCGTGCTGGGTGCTGACCATCGGCAGGCGCCACAGGGTGGCGCCGACCCAGCCAAACAGCTGGCCCTTGAAATTATGGCTGTTGACCAGCGGCCGCTGGCCGCGCTGCGCACCCAGCACCTTGAGCACCGCCAGCAGTCCATGGCAGGTTTCGCAGGCCACCCCGGCCTGGCGAAACCGTGCCACCAGCTCGGCCGGGGCATCGAGAAACAGCACGCGATGCTGGCCCGGCATGGCCTGGCAGTGGTCCAGGAGCATGCGTTCGGCGCCGTAGAACCCGCCACTGCTGAGCAGGTGCAGGATCGGCCGCTCGCAGGCCCGCAGCGCCGCGTTCAATTGCGCACCCAGTGCCACAGGCGTGGCAGCGACCAGGTCTTGTGCGGGTTGGGCAGGGCCGGGGTCTGGTCGTTGATCACCAGCAGCACCGGCAGGCCCAGCTGGTGGCCAATCTGCGCCGGATGCTTGAAGCGGTGGTCGAAGAACTCCTTGACATAGACCACGGCGATGGCCAGCAGCAAGCCGGTGACCAGGCCGAATGGAATGATCAGGCCGGGTTTCGGGAAGCTGGCGGCGGTCGGCTGGTAAGGCGCGCTGAGGATGCGCGCGTTGGACTGGCTGCCGTCGAGCAGGCCCTGGCCACGGCTTTCTTCATAACGCTGGGCATAGGTGGAGAAGGCCTTGTGCAGGGCGTCGATCTCGGTGTCCAGCTGGCGGGTCTTGCTCTGGGTCTCGCGCAGTTGCAGGATGCGCTGGCTGTAGTCGGCGATGCGCTGGGTCTTCTGCGCGATCACCTGCTCGGTGACGGCCAGGTCCTGCTGGCGCTCGCGAATGCGGTTCTCGACGATCTTGAGGAACTGCGCGCGCAACTGGGCAATTTGCTGGCGGGCCATGACCATCTGCTCGGAACCAGGCTGGAACACCGTGGCATCACCGTTGTAGCGGGCCAGCTGGGTGGTCAGCTGCTCGCCGAGCTGCTTGATCTCGCGGTCCTCGAAGGCGACGTTGTCGACCGTGGTGGTGAAGGTGTAGGGGAACGCGTAGTCAGCCATCTTCGCCTTGTTGGCCGCGGCCAGGCTGGTTTGCAGGTAGTCGAGCCACTTCTGGTTCTGCAACTGGCGGTCGCGTTGCAGGTTGAGCGCCTGCTCCTCGGTGTTGATGGCGTTGAGGCGGAAGGTGATCTCCTCTTTCGGGTCGGATGAGCCGATCGCCGTCAGCAGGCCCAGGCGCTGGTTTTCCAGGTCGCCCAGGCGGGCCTGGTAGTGCAGCTTCTTCTGTTCGTAGAAGGTTTCGGGCAGCTCGTTGGATTGCAGGTCCTGGCGGTTGGTCAGGAAGTTTTCCAGCAGGCGGCTGACGAACAGCGTGCCGAGCTTGGGGTCGGCGGCGTTGTAGGTGATGGAAATCACGTTGGAGCCAGGCAGGGTCTCGACCTTGAGGTCTTTCACGGCCTGGTCGGTGAGGGTGTCCAGCTGGGTGTCGCGGTCATCGGCCACGTCGTTGCCGAACACCCGGTACAGTGGCGCTATCACTGCATGGCGCAGCGGATCGAGCAGCAACCGGCGCAGCAGCCCGGGCTCGTCGGGGTAGTGGCCTTCCTTGCGCAGCTCGCCGAGGGTCTGGCGGATCAGGGTGGGCGAGCGCAGGATATTGCTCTCGGTCTCCATGTCGGCCAGCGACGGCGGGATGAACTGGTCGGCCTGCTGGGACAGCGCCGAGGAGGTGTCGCTCTGCGAGAGCTTCTTCGACTGCACGATGACTTCGGCGGTGACGTCGTAGCTCTGCTTGAGCACCAGCGGCAGCAGCACGGCGATCAGCGCGAACACCAGGAACACCCGTTTGACCAACTGGCGGTTGGCGAAGAAGATGCGGAAGAACTCATGCACATAGTTTTCTTTCGGTTGCGTGATCATGGTGCGTCCCCCGCTCAGTCGTTGCTTTCTTTGTTGTCGACGCGGTAGCTGAAGCTGAAGCCAAAGCCCTGGAACAGCACCACGTCGGCCAGTTGCCGGGACAGCTCGGCGGCGCTTGCCAGGGTGGTCTTGGGCACGTAGAGCATGTCTTCGGGCTGCAGGTAGGCCAGTTGCTGGCTACCGCCGGAGAGCGCCTTGTCGACGTCGTAGTGCTTGGCGTGCACGGTGTTGCCTTCGCGGCGCATGATCACCACCGAGCCGAGCTTGGCCTTGAGGGTCGGGCCGCGGGCCAGGGTCAGCGCCTCGAGCACCGAGATCGGCCGGCGGATCTGGAAGGCGCCAGGTTGGCCGACTTCGCCGAGCACGTAGATCTCGTTGGCGGCGGTGGACTTGAGCAGCACGTCCACGCTCATGCGCCCCGGCAGGCTGGCGTAGCGTTCGTTGAGGTAGTCGCGCAGTTGGTTGACGGTCATGCCTTGCAGCGGCACCGAGCCGATTTCCGGGAAGGTGGCGCGGCCGTCGTTGCCCACGGTGATGTCGCGGCTCATGCCGGTACCGGGGTGGGTCAGGGCGTTTTTCAGGTTGATCTCGTCAGTCATGGGGCTGAGCACGCGCACGGTGACCTGGTCGCGGTTGGGCTTGAACACCCGCTTGTCCTGGTAGGCCTGGCGGATCGCGCCTTCGGCCTCGGCGGTGGTCATGCCTTCGACGCGTACCGCGGCGTTGGTGCTGGGCAGGGTGATGCTGCCGTCGGGCTGCACCAGCTGGTTGCCGTTCAGGCCGCTGGCGGCCATGAAGTTCAGGTCCAGGGTGTCGCCGGACTGGATGCGGTACACCCCGGCCGAGCGGTTGCTGACATGGAAGATCACCTCCAGCACGTCCTGCGGGCGCAGCACCTGCTCGCGGCGGGCAACCTCGGTGGCCTGGCTTTCGGCCGGCGGCGCGGTGAGGATCTGCACCGGCATCTCGCGGTCATCCTGGCTGGCGCAGCCGGCCAGGGCCAGCAGGCACAGGGCAATCGATGGGTATCTCATGGCGTTCATCCTGTGCGGCCTCTCAAAGATTTTCGTACAGCCACTTGGGCATGTAGTACTTGCGCTTGTTGAACACGCTGCCGATTAGCCGCGCGCCGGCCTGGGTCAGGCGCTGGGCGGCGGCCTGGGCCACTTCCCAGCGGGTCTCCTCGGCGCTGACCACCAGGATCACGCCGTCGACCAGGGTGCCGATCACCAGGCTGTCGGCGCTGGCATAGATGGCCTCGCCGTCGATCACCACGAAGCGGTACTGGGCGCTCAGCTGGCGCAGCAGCACCCGCACCAGCTCGGGGTCGAGGCGGTCGCGACCGCGCTTCCAGGTACCGGCCGGGAGCAGGTCGAACGGCTGGTCGGACAGGCGCACGATGCAGTCCTGGGCCAGCGGCGGGGTGTCCTGGTCGAACAACAGGTCGCTGTAGCCGCGCAGCTTGGCCAGGCCCAGCTGCTGGCTGAGGCCGCCGGGGCTGAGGCTGGCGTCGATCAGCAGCACGTTGCCGGCGCTCATCAGGGCCAGCTGGCCGGCGAAGGCCAGGGCGCTGGTGCTGGTGCCACTGCCGGTGTTGGCCGCGGTCAGCAGCAGGGTGCGCTGGTCGAGGTCGAGCACGGTGGCGGTCAGGTTGGTCTCGCTTGGGGTCGCGATTGTCAGGCTTCTTGAGGATGAACCGTCCATCTCAGCTTGCTCCGTGGCCAGTGAAGACTTTGAACGGGGTCTTGAGCAGGATCTTCAGGTCCAGCATCAGGCTCTGTTCGTTGATGTAGCTCAGGTCGAGCTCTACACGTTGGTCGAAGTCGATGTCGCTGCGTCCGGAGATCTGCCACAGGCCAGTCATGCCGGGGTAGATCGACAGCCGCGCCAGGTGGTTGTCCTGGTAACGGTAGGCGTTGAATGACGTGGGGCGCGGGCCGACCAGGCGCATGTCGCCGCTGACCACGTTGAGCAGGTTGGGCAGCTCGTCGAGGCTGCTGCGGCGTAGCCAGCGGCCCACCGAGGTGATGCGCGGGTCCTTGTCGATCTTGAAGTCGATGGCGTCGGCGCCGTGCTTGTTGAGGTGGCGCACCGAGTCTTTCAGCGCCTCGGCATTGGCCACCATGGTGCGGAACTTGTACATGCCGAACAGCCGGCCCCGGTAGCCGGTGCGCTTCTGCACGAAGAACACCGGGCCTGGGCTGGAGCGCTTGATCAGCACCGCCAGCACCAGGAACAGCGGCGACAGCATCAGCAGCAACACCAGCGCGGCCAGGCACGACAGCACGCGGTTGGTCCGCGACAAGGTCCAGGGCCGCCCACCGGCGCGGCCGCTGATCCAGCCGCGGCCCTGCATGTGGATGGCCGCGTCGATGCGCTGGCGGTGCGCCGGGTCCATGCGTTTGTCCTGGTACAGCGCCTGTAGTTGCGCGCTTTTCGGTTGTCCTGTCATATCGCCCTCCGTTGATCCGACTGCTCGCCTGCCGCTTCGCTGGCGGCAGGCGAGTAGTAGTGCTTGAACCAGGCGACGAAGCGCCCGAGCCCTTCATCGAGGCCTATCTGTGGGGTGAAGCCGGTGACCCGGGCCAGCGCGCTGGCATCGGCGCAGGTGGCCAGCACATCGCCTGGCTGCAGCGGCAGCAATTCGATCACGGCCTTGCGGCGCAGGTGCTTTTCCAGCAGGGCCAGGTAGTCGAGCAGTTCCACCGGGCGCTGCCCGCCGATGTTGTACAGGCGCCAGGGTGCGTGGCTGCTGGCCGGGTCGGGGGTGAGCGGGTCCCACTGCGGGTCGCCGACCGGGGGCCGGGGGATCAGCCGCACCAGGCTCTCGACGATGTCGTCGATGTAGGTGAAGTCACGCTGGTGGCGGCCATGGTTGAACAGCTGGATCGGCCGCCCTTCGCTGATCGCGCTGGCGAACTGCATCGGCGACATGTCTGGACGCCCCCAGGGACCGTACACGGTGAAAAAGCGCAGGCCGCTGCAAGGGATGCGGTACAGGTGGCTGTAGCTGTGGGCCATGGCCTCGTTGGCTTTCTTGGTGGCGGCGTACAGCGACAGTGGGTGATCCACTGGGTCTTGCACGCGGTATGGGCTGCGCTGGTTGGCGCCGTATACCGAGCTGGACGAGGCGTACAGCAGGTGCTGAACCGGGTAATGGCGGCAGCCTTCGAGAATATTGAGAAAGCCCGCCAGGTTGCTCTGCAGGTAGGCCTGGGGATTGTCCAGCGAGTAGCGCACTCCGGCCTGGGCGGCCAGGTGCACCACCACCTCGGGGCGCTCGCTGGCGAACAGCCTGGCCATGCCATCGCGCTCGCCCAGGTCCAGGCGGTGCAGCGGGAAGTCGCCGGCGCTCTGGCGTACCCAGTGCACGCGGGCGTGCTTGAGCGACGGCGCGTAATAGTCGTTGAAGTTGTCCAGCCCCACCACCTGGTGGCCATCGAGCAGCAGCCGGCGGCAGGTGTGGGCACCGATGAAGCCGGCCGCGCCGGTGACCAGCACCTTCATGGCGCGTCCGCCTGCGGGCTGACCTGGCGCAGGCCGATACCGCTGTAGTGCAGGCCGTGGGCGGCCACTTGCTCGGGGTTGTACAGGTTGCGGCCATCGACGATCACCCGCGCGCGCAGCTTGCTGGCCAGCAGGGCGAAGTCGACCACGCGGAAGTTCTTCCACTCGGTGCAGATCACCAGGGCATCGGCGTCCTGCAGGGTGTCGTCGCGGGTGGCGCACAGTTGCAGGTCGTCGCGGTAGCCGTACAGCCGCCGGCATTCATCCATCGCCTCGGGGTCGTAGGCGCGCACCGTGGCGCCTTCGGCCCACAGCGCTTCCATCAGGTAGCGGCTGGGCGCTTCGCGCATGTCGTCGGTGTTGGGCTTGAAGGCCAGCCCCCACAAAGCGATGGACTTGCCGGCCAGGCCTGCCAGGCGTTGCTTGAGCTTGGCGAACAGGATGCGCCGCTGTTGGTCGTTGACTTCGTTGACGCTTTGCAGCAGGCGCAGCGGCATGCCGCTATGGGCGGCGGTGTGCAGCAGGGCCTTGATGTCCTTGGGGAAGCACGAGCCGCCGAAGCCGCAACCGGGGTAGATGAAGTGGTAGCCGATGCGCGGGTCGGAGCCGATACCACGGCGCACGGCCTCGATATCGGCGCCCAGGTGCTCGCTGAGGTTGGCCAGTTCGTTCATGAAGCTGATGCGCGTGGCGAGCATGGCGTTGGCGGCGTACTTGGTCAGTTCGGCGCTGCGGTTGTCCATGAACATCAGTTTTTCGTGGTTGCGGCAGAACGGCGCGTACAGCTCGGCCAGCTGGTCATGGGCCACCTCGTCGAGGGTGCCGACGATGATTCGGTCGGGGCGCATGCAGTCGGCCAGGGCACTGCCTTCCTTGAGGAATTCCGGGTTGGACACCACGCGCACCTGCAGCTGGCTCTTGCCCTGGCGCTGCAGCTCGTCGCGGGCCAGGGCCATGACCTGGTCGGCGGTACCCACCGGCACCGTGGACTTGATGATCAAGGTGCGGTCGGCTTCCATCAGCGCGGCGATCTGCCGGGTGACGTTGAGCACGTGGCTGAGGTCGGCCGAGCCATCTTCGTCGGGCGGGGTGCCGACGGCAATGAAGATCAGCCCGGCATGGCTGACGGCGTCGCTGGCCTGGGTGCTGAACAGCAGGCGGCCTTCCCTGATGTTGTCCTCGAGCAGATCCGACAGGCCGGGCTCGCTGATCGGCGGCACGCCCTGGCGCAACTGGTTGATCTTGTGGGTATCGACATCCACGCACAGCACGCGGTGGCCGACGTCCGCCAGGGCGGCAGCCTGTACCAGTCCTACATAACCTGTGCCAAAAACGCTCACGTCCATGCGCTGTGCCTCGATGGATGAGTAAGGGAGATGAAACAGTGGTGTGAATTCGGTATAGCTCAGCGCCGAGGATTTGCGTCAAAGCAATGGCATGTTTCGTCGAATTTACAGACCCTAAGTAAACAGGCCATGTGCCACCAACCCTTTTCCAATCCGTGTGTTAGCGCACAAAGCTGCTGGCAATTGGCCGTTCCGTGTCCCGATGAACGGTTGGATGCAGCGTAATAAGCGGGCTGTAGACGATAGGGATAATCATCAGCGGCTACTGCGAGGTGCCAGAATATGGCGTCGGAATATCGTCGGAAATTTGACTTTTTCGCGTTGTGGTTTGTTTCACAGCTGCTACGGTTTAAGAGCAATCCATGACGGGAGTGACCGGGACATGCGGAGCTGGATCAAGATTTCGCTGCTGTTCATCTACCTGATCAGCTTTCACGCTTACTACCGCGAACGCATAGAAGCGCTGGGTATTGGCCTGCCGCTGGTGTTGTACCTGGGGGTCTTCGCGGCGCTGGCGGCGACCTTGCTGCTGGCGGCGTTCACCCGCCTGGCCTGGCTGCGCTGGCTGTTGGCGGCGACCCTGGCGGTGAGCGCGGTGTTCCTCGACGCTTATCACCAGATCACCGATGCCTACCTGACCTATAGCGCGTTCGTGTCGATGGTCTATGCCGGCGCCTTCGTGCAGGAAGCCTTGCAGCAGTACCACTACGCCATAACCTTGGCGGCGGCTCGGGCGTTGCTGCTGCTGTTGGGCATCGGCCTGCGTCCCGCGCGCTGGCCACGCTTGCCGCGCGCGTTGCCACCGTTGGCACCGGTGCTGGGCGTGCTGATGCTGATGGCGATCCTGTTCGTGCGCGCGGGCGAGGGCGCCCGGGGCCTGCCGGTGATGTACACGCCGCTGGCCTACCTGGGGCTGTTCGCCTACGAGAGCGTGCATGACCGGGTCGGCCCGCGCCAAGCGGTGACGCTGGCGCGCAGCGGGCCGCCCATGGCCCGGGATATCGTGCTGCTGATCGACGAGAGCATCTCGGGCAACTACCTGGACCTGAACACCCCGGCCGGGGTCACCAGCCATCTGGCGCAAGCGCAACCGGGGGTGGCGATCGTCAACTTCGGCTATGCCGCCTCGATCGCCAATTGCAGCGCCGACACCAATGTCACCTTGCGCTATGGCGGTACCCGCGACGACTACCTGCGCATCAACACCACTCAGCCATCGATCTGGCAGTATGCCAAGCAGGCGGGCCTGGGCACGGTTTACATCGACGGCCAGCGCACCGGTGGCAACTTGCAAAACCTGATGAGCGAAACCGAAAAGCGCGATATCGACCAGTTCATCCAGTTCGACGATACGCCGGTGGTGCAGCGCGACATGGCGGCGCTGGAGCGTTTGGTGACGTTGTTGGGTGATGACAAGCCGCAGTTGATCGTGATCAACAAGGTTGGCGCGCACTTTCCGGTACACGACAAATACCCTGACGATTTCCTGTCGTTCAAGCCGGCCTTGCCCCGTGGACGTTTCGTCGATATCGCCGACACCGGCACGCGCGAGGGTTTCGACGGCAGCCCGCAGGATTGGGTGCTCTATCGCAACGCCTACCAGAACACCTTGCTGTGGAATGTCGGCGAGTTCTTCCGCCGGTTGTTTGCCCAGGCGGATCTGAGCCATGCCGTGCTGCTCTATACCTCTGATCATGGTCAGGATCTGCACGAGCGCGGCAACCCGGGGCTGAACACCCACTGCGACAGCGACCCGGTGCCGGAGGAGGGCCTGGTGCCGTTGGTGGTGATCCAGGGCCAGGGGCTGAAGACCCTCGACTGGCAGGCGCACCTGGCGCAAAACCGCAATGCCTCGAGCCATTACAACCTGTTTCCCACCCTGCTCAAGTTGATGGGCTACGATGGCACGGCAGTAAGCGTATCGTATGGCCGAGCACTGGATATGCCGACGGACGATCCGTTTACCTTCAATGTGCGGTTTAATGCACGGCTGGGGGCGAAGCCGGACTTTCGGCATATAGACCTGGGGCAGGTAGTTACCCCAGGGGTATATATGCCGGTTGGCAGGGCGGATTGAGTGTCTAGGCCGTTTTTATATGCTCTGCTGTTGCTCTGAGGTTGATGTTGCTTCTAAGCGCGCGATAGTTCAGGCGACACACATTGCGACTTCAGGAGGCCGAGCGGAGTTCTTGCGTAGTGGGGCGACGGCCATGGATGGCCGTCGAGCGCTGCGCCCCA
>NZ_JAMYBV010000039.1:0-29041 GCF_024126635.1 Pseudomonas sp. VA159-2
CCAGGAACTCAATCGTCCGCTGGAAAGCGATCCGCGCCGTAACAAACTGATGGACAACCTGCTGCGTGAATACGCCGGGGCCCACTACCAATACGACGAACGCGGCAACCTGATCCATCGCCTGCACAATGGCGAGCAGGCTCGCCTGAGTTGGGACCTGTTCGACCGCCTGACGCGTTTTGACGATGACAAGCTCACGGTGGTGTACAGCTACGATGCCTTGGGCCGCCGTCTGCACAAGCACTCCACCGCGCACCATCAGGATGATCCGCGGGCCGGCAGTGGCTGGAACCAGATGCAGCGGGCCAAGCGCCAACGCGAACTGGGCTGTGGCTACACCTTGTACGGCTGGGATGGCGATAACCTGGCTTGGGAAAGCTCGCCGCCGCAGGACGAAGGTGAGACCGGGCGCACCGTACATTACCTGTACGAGCCGGGCAGTTTCGTACCGGTTGCCCAGGCTATACGCAAGCAGCCGATCCGCTTGCTACGCCAACCGGACTGGAGCGACCGGGAATACGATTTCGATCAGGACCCGCTGTGGCAGCACGAGGTCAAACCGCAGCCGATCGACGCCATTGCCTGGTACCAGTGCGACCACCTCGGCACGCCGATGGAACTGACCGACCACCATGGTGAGGTAGCGTGGACGGCGCAGTACAAGGCGTGGGGTGAGATCAAGGAGGCCCGCTCGGAGTGGGCCAGGCAGAATGGTCTGAACAACCCGATCCGCTTCCAGGGCCAGTACCATGACCATGAGACTGGGCTGCATTACAACCGCTATCGGTACTATGATCCGAGGTCTGGGCGGTTTGTCAGCCAGGATCCGATCAGCTATCTGGGGGGCTTCAACCTCTATCAGTATGTTCCGAACCCAATCGATTGGATTGATCCATGGGGGCTGAAGCGGATCAAGAATGCGGTTGAAGGAGATCGTCGTCACCAGGAATTCAATGCTGAGATTAAAACGAAGCATCCGAATGCGACGATACAAAGTGAGTGTTACTTGCGAGATGCAAGCGGGAAGTCAGTCAAAGACCCTCGTACTGGAGAACGCCGTCGGGTAGACACGGCTGTGATTGAGAACGGACAGGCGAAAACCTACGAGGTTACGAGTATGACGGCTGATAAAACGGACCAAATTCTCAAAGAGCGTCGTATATTAGCGACGGGTGGTACATTTGTTAAAGATCGCTCTACTGGGAAGCTAGTACCTGTGGTGGGCGTATCAGAGGTGGTTAGGAGAGATTGAATGAGCGACTATCCGGTATGGGATATAGATGGTGTGCTTGAAGCATATATTGATATTCCAGAGTGGCATGCAAGTGTTGGTAGAGCCCTTGAAAATCTATTTCTGTTCATGGAGAGTAATGGTCTGTTGACTTGTCGGGTAAGTGATGGACATGGAAAAATAGTAAAGCGTGTTATTATGAGTAGCGAAATTACTGCGGAGGGCGATCTGCTATCAAGTGGTCGTAACAATGCAGTCGATAAGTGGTTGCGCTCAAAAGCAAGATTCAAAGATCCCGATGACTTAAGGTCTCTTGAGAAGGCCTTGGCGGATGTTCGCACTAAGAAGCAGTAGTTGTGCTGCTTTCTGAACTGGCTAACCAATAGGTGCTAAAGCCGAGGTTGGCTGGTTCGGATAAAGGGGCGGGAATAAAAGGGGGGATTTATTTTTCACTCGAATATCTGCTCGCATTGCGATCAAGATGGACATAAGACTAAGATTTTTCGACTGAAAAGCTAAGTTTGGAGGAGGGGCTTGAGGAACTATTTAGGTTTTTAGAACGTAATGGTCTCCTGCTCTGTAAGGTTACGGATGGTAACGGCGCGGTCTTGAAAAGAGAGATCAAGTATAGCGAACTTACCGACGAGGGGCGGGCCATTGCGTGTGGTCCTAAAAATCCGGTTCACCGATGGTTGGCTTCAAAAGGGGTGCAAAAAACTCCCCCGGATCTGAAGATTTTAGAAAAAGCTTTAGTGGAAATTAGGAAGTAATTAGAGGTGGCGCGGTAAAGTTAATTGGCGGACTACTCTTGGGTGGCCGCCGATTTTCAGCAAGCGATAGGTACCTATTACCAGTACCACGACCATAAGACCGGGCCCCATTACAACCGCTATTGGTACTAGGTGTTCAAGAGTTAACGGTTAAGGGTGATCTTGTTTTGCAGAACCATAAAGTAGTGCGGAGGAAATAGGTGTGAAGGATGAGAATAAAGAAATTGCACTGACGAGGAAGGATGTAGACTTTCTTGTGAGGGAAATTGAGTTTATTTCGGTTTCGCTTAGTCGGTTAGATCAGCATTTTGAGGCTAAGGGTGAGAAAAACTATTATGAGTATGGTGCTTATTGTGCTGAATTGACTGAATTTATCGATTCGGAAAGAGTGACTGCCAGGTTGGCCAAAATGCGTAGTGTTGTGTCTTCAAAGTTCGATAGATCTTTGGATGATGATGACAAAGACGATGTGGAGCGGGCGCTGGAGGATTTGACTATGTGGGAAAGACCAGGTGATCTATAAGTTTGTAGTTGTAATTGATTGATGATGTAAGTTAAATTTGAAGGTTTGCGGAGGGTAGGTTGCAGAAAGATAAAGGTGTAGAGCTAAAAGGCGTAGTGCTCTCAGGTGAGGTGGCAGTGGCCATTCTATCGGAGTTGGAGTACTTCTTGATTTCCTTGCGGAACATGGGGCTGTATTACTATGTCCGTGACGAAGTGACAGAGGCGCATGAGACAGAGTATCGTATGGAGACGGCTAGGTTTGTTGGTGAAAGTAACATGGTGTCTAGGCTCGAAAAAATTAAGTCGGTGCTTTTGAGTGAGTTTCTAAAGTGTTATGGGGAGGAGGAGTTGGAGGATTTTAGGCGAAAACTGAGGCGGAAGCGCTATTGGAAAGTTGAATGATTTTTAATGAAAGTATTCGAGTTAACTTAAGTGCAGTGAATAAAAGGGGCGGATTTATTTTTCTGCTCTAATCGAATTCTCGGGGGAGTGTATCGAGCAGGCGAGGCTGGGTATCCTGAAGTTAGAGTAGAGAAAATAAATCTGTCCCCTTTCTCGCATGTCCCCTTTCTCGCAAGCGAATTACAGTAGGGGAATGAACTCTGTCAATAGGTAAGCCAGATGAATTACTTGAAATGTAATGTTCTTGAACTGTGCATGAACTATTTGATGGGGGCGTCAAGCATCAAAGCTGAGACGTTTGGCTTGAGGGCCTTTGGCGAGGCTGAGCTTAAAACAGAAAATTTTGATATGGTTGGCGATGCAGATGATTTTTGTCTCTATGAGAAGGACTATCTCGCTGTCCATTTCTTGCGCTCCGTGGATGTGACACTAAAGCGTTATTTTTTCAATGGAAGAGAAAGTGGTTGTGGTATTTCTCTCTCGCCGGGTGTTCGATTAGTTCCTTTGCTGAAAAGGATTATTTCACGGGGCCTAAGTGTGGAATTTTATTTGCACGAGGGTGCTCTTGATGGGGCGGTGGTGGTTGGAGGGAATTCGATAGTAAGATTTTCTGCGAACCGCTCAGGGACGGCATACGAGGTGCGGGATTTGGAGTCGGATCAGCTCCTGAATAATGAGGGGACTGCTGTAAACTCAATTAGGAAATCGATGTCTCGCATTCTAGTTACAGCGACGCAAGACAGGGGCAAGGTGGTGGCTCTTCACCGACTGCTCACGTACTTAAGAAGGCGAGATGTTTTACAGCCATGACACACGGTTGCCTTTAGAGACAAAAGTGTGAGTCTCTCAAGGGC
The DNA here is from genome assembly GCF_024126635.1 of Pseudomonas sp. VA159-2. NCBI lineage: Bacteria > Pseudomonadati > Pseudomonadota > Gammaproteobacteria > Pseudomonadales > Pseudomonadaceae > Pseudomonas > Pseudomonas sp. VA159-2. The sequence goes on from NZ_JAMYBV010000039.1 coordinate 3,762, forward strand.
TCAAGCTGACCGGCATCTGTTCCAAAGGCAGCTACTTCGGCGGTAATATTTGGTCTGCCAAAAACCGGTTTCGCGAAGTTGTTCTCAGACAGCAGGCCGTGGACGTTGGAGTCAAGAGCGGCTGGATTAGAACCTTGCCGCGTTGAACCATTAGTGGGATTCCAAGAGTTTGAGGCAATCGGGGCACACCTAATCGTAATCAGTAAGATGATCAATAATCCCGCAGACCTGCTTACCGTACGAAAAAGGCCGCATGGATCATGAGCTACGAATACAGTCTTGTTTTTGATGACCCTGCTGCGTTGCAGCGAGTGATCGAAAGGATTCGCACCAGTAAGGCGCATGTCGGAGAGGGTGAAGGAGTTGTGTGTCTCAAAGATCAGAAACAGTCAACATTAGCTGCTTATGATGTGCGGTTGACCAGGCTTGACTCACTTTCTGCGTGGTTGGAGGTCAATTTTAGGTCGCTGGAGTTGTATGAGCTATTTAGTACTTCATTGACAGGGGCAAATGTGAGGTGCTTTGAAGATGGCGACCTTGATGACGAGTTGACTCTGAGAGAGGCGTTCAGGATTAAAAAATTAACCATTTAGCAGAGCTAAAGAAGGAAAAGCTCGCTGCCGTTAGTCGCGCTGCACGGTCCCTCGCATTTCCAAAGGGAAGTGCCAATAGCAATTCCCACAAACCGAGATGCATTTGTTGGGCTATGGCTCGCGAGCGACCTTGTCCGATGCATGGCAGGTTTACACGGATGCAGACGCTGATGCTGCACAACGAAGGAAAGTTGAATTGACGGACATTCAGAAAACTCGCCTGGAAAAACTGTTGTCGATCGCAGGTGAGCCCCTGGCCCTGCCCGATACGCTCGATGCACGTAGTCGCGCCCTGGCGGGCCCGCGGGCCGATGAGCTCGAAAGCCTGCTCTTGCGGTGCAATGGCTTCTACGCCTTTGAAAGCGCGTTGCATGTGTTCTCCACAGGGGCCACCGCGCCGGGCAGCGAACCCAGCCTGCAGCAGTGGAATGACCCGGAATTGTGGCGCTTCGAATTTCCTGAACTGAAGGAAGCGCCGGTGTTGTTCTTCGCCGAGGACGTATTCGGTGTGCAGTTCTGCCTGCGCCAGGGCCAGGTGTACACATTCGACCCGGAAACAGGCGGGTTCGAATACCTGGCTGATGACCTGGAGGGATGGGCAGCAGCAGTTCTGGCGGATTACAAGGTGCTGACCGGTTGGCCCCTGGCGAACGCCTGGCAAGCGCTGCACGGCCCCCTGGCCCAGGGCCAGCGATTGCTGCCACTCACTGGGTTTGCCTTCGGTGGCTCGTTCTCGGTGGATAACCTGCGCGCGGGCAATGCCATCGAGGGCATGCGCTACCGAGGTTGCATCGCACGGCAGATGGCAGGAGTGGCCGATGGCTCGGTGGTAAAACTCACCGTGTCCTGACGGGCTGCCCCTGTCACCTTCAGCACATCAATCGGACTGCTGGCCTATAGCCTCTGATCTGCCACGCCATGTTAGGCTTTGCCACCGGCAGCGACGCCACCTTACTGACACGGAGTTCTCCCCATGAAAGACATCATCCGCCTCGGCGATTCCACCACCCACGGTGGCAAGGTGCTTGGCTCCTTCGGCAACACCAACGTCAACGGCAAGCCCATCGCCGGCGTCGGGCACATGGTCAGTTGCCCGCTGTGCAAGGGCGTGTTCCCCATCGTCGAAGGCAGCGCCACCTACAACGTCGACGGCACCCCGGTCGCCCTCGACGGCCACAAGACCGCCTGCGGCGCCGCATTGATCGCCAGCGGCCCGAAAAGCGGTGTGGCCAGCTGAGACCAACAGGTTCCCACAGGACCGCACGCTGTTTCCTACGGGGTATTGACCCAGGTCAGCGCACTTCCCTGATTCTTGGCTAGTCTTAACGATTGGCGGCCTCTATCCACCGCCACCGTGAAGTCCCTGAGGCGCCGGCCATGTCCCGCGCGTCCAAACCTGATCAGGAGTGCACGATGGACCTCAACCGTCGGCAATTCTTCAAGGTCGCCGCCGTCGGCCTTGGAGGCTCGAGCCTTGCGGCGTTGGGCATGGCCCCGACCCCTGCGTTCGCCGAGCAGGTGCGCCACTTCAAGCTGGCGCATACAAAAGAAACCCGTAACACCTGCCCCTACTGCTCGGTCGGCTGCGGCCTGATCATGTATAGCCAGGGTGACGCGGGCAAGAACGTCAAGCAGAACATCATCCATATCGAGGGCGACGCGGATCATCCAGTCAACCGCGGCACCCTGTGCCCGAAAGGCGCTGGTCTGCTGGACTTTATCCACAGCCCCAACCGCCTGATGTACCCTGAAGTACGCAAGCCGGGCAGCAACGAGTGGACCCGCATCGAGTGGGACGAAGCCCTCGACCGCATCGCCGAGCTGATGAAACAGGACCGCGACGCCAACTTCATCGAGAAGAACGCCCAGGGCCAGACGGTCAATCGCTGGCTGACCACGGGCTTTCTCGCCGCGTCCGCCGCTTCCAGCGAAGCGGGCTACCTGACGCACAAGGTGATCCGTTCGCTGGGCATGCTGGGGTTCGATAACCAGGCGCGTGTCTGACACGGCCCGACGGTGGCAAGTCTTGCCCCGACGTATGGCCGTGGCGCGATGACCAATCACTGGTCCGATATCGCCAACGCAAACCTGGTCCTGGTGATGGGCGGCAACGCCGCTGAAGCGCACCCGTGCGGTTTCAAGTGGGTGACCGAAGCCAAGGCGCACAACAAGGCGCGGCTGATCGTGGTCGACCCGCGGTTTACCCGTACCGCCTCGGTAGCCGATTACTACGCGCCGATTCGCACCGGCAGCGACATCGCCTTCATGGGCGGGTTGATCAACTACCTGCTGAGCAACGACAAGATCCAGCACGAGTACGTGCGCAACTACACCGACGTGTCGTTCATCGTCAAAGAGGGCTATGGCTTCGAGGACGGGCTGTTCAGCGGCTACGACGCGGCCAAGCGCATCTATGCCGACAAGTCCGGCTGGGGCTACGAGCTGGGCGAGGACGGCTTCGCCAAGGTCGACCCGACCCTGCAGCACCCGCGCTGCGTCTATCAGTTGATGAAGCAGCACTACAGCCGCTACACCCCGGAACTGGCGAGCATGACCTGCGGCATGCCGCAGGATCAGATGATGAAGGTCTGGGAAGAGATCGCCACCTGCTCGGTACCGGGCAAGACCATGACGATCCTCTACGCCCTGGGCTGGACCCAGCACTCGATCGGCGCGCAGATCATCCGCAGCGCGGCGATGGTGCAGTTGCTGCTGGGCAACGTCGGCATGCCTGGCGGTGGGGTCAACGCCTTGCGCGGGCACTCCAACATCCAGGGCCTTACCGACCTGGGCCTGCTGTCGAACTCGCTGCCGGGCTACCTGACCCTGGCCGGCGACGCCGAGCAGGACTACGCCACCTATATCGACAAGCGCGCCTCCAAGCCGCTGCGCCCGGGGCAACTGTCGTACTGGCAGAACTATGGCAAGTTCCACGTCAGCCTGATGAAAGCCTGGTACGGCGCCAACGCCACCGCGGCCAACAACTGGGGCTACGACTGGCTGCCCAAGCTCGACGTGCCGGCCTACGACGTGCTGCGCATGTTCGAGATGATGGGCCAGGGCAAGGTCAACGGCTACATGTGCCAGGGCTTCAACCCGATCGCCGCGTTGCCGGACAAGAACCGCGTCACCGCCGCGCTGGCCAAGCTCAAGTGGCTGGTGATCATGGACCCGCTGGCCACCGAGACCTCCGAGTTCTGGCGCAATGCTGGCCCGTTCAACGATGTCGACACGGCCAACATCCAGACCGAGGTGATCCGCCTGCCCACCACCTGCTTCGCCGAGGAAGATGGCTCGCTGGTCAACAGCAGCCGCTGGCTGCAGTGGCACTGGAAGGGCGCCGATGGCCCGGGCCAGACCCGCACCGACGTGCACATCATGAGCGAGCTGTTCCTGCGCCTGCGCAAGCGTTACCAGGCCGAGGGCGGCGCGTATCCCGAGCCGATGCTCAACATCAGCTGGCCGTACAAGGTGCCTGAGGAGCCTTCGCCGGAGGAACTGGCCAAGGAGATGAACGGCTGGGCGGTCAGCGACCTCACCGACCCGAGCGGCGCCACGCTCAAGGCCGGGCAGCAGTTGTCCGGCTTCGGCCAGATGAAGGACGACGGCAGCACCGCCTCCGGCTGCTGGATCTTCGCCGGCTGCTGGACCGAGCAGGGCAACCAGATGGCCCGGCGCGACAACAGCGACCCGTACGGCATGCACCAGGTGCAGAACTGGGCCTGGGCCTGGCCGGCCAACCGGCGCATTCTCTACAACCGTGCCTCCAGCGACCCGCAGGGCAAGCCGTGGGACCCAGAGAAGAAACGCCTGGTGTGGTGGAACGGCAAGTCCTGGACCGGCACCGACGTGCCCGACTTCAAGGTCGACTCGCCGCCCGAGGCCGGGATGAACCCGTTCATCATGAACCCCGAGGGCGTGGCACGCTTCTTCGCCATCGACAAGATGGCCGAGGGGCCGTTCCCCGAGCACTACGAGCCGTTCGAGACGCCGATCGGCATCAACCCCTTGCACCCGCAGAACAAGAAGGCCACCAGCAACCCGGCCGGACGGATCTTCGACTCGGTGTGGGACACCCTCGGCACGCACGACGAGTTCCCGTATGCGGCGACCACCTACCGGTTGACCGAGCACTTCCACTTCTGGAGCAAGCATTGCCGGCTCAACGCCATTGCCCAGCCCGAGCAGTTCGTCGAGATCGGCGAGGTGCTGGCCAATGAGAAGGGCATCAAGGCCGGAGACCGGGTGCGGGTGTCGAGCAAGCGCGGGCATATCGACGCGGTGGCGGTGGTGACCAAGCGGATCCGTCCGCTGCAGGTCAACAACCAGACCGTGCACCAGATCGGCATCCCGTTGCACTGGGGCTTCACCGGCACCACGCGGCATGGCTACCTGACCAACACCCTGGTGCCGTTCCTGGGTGATGGCAACACCCAGACGCCGGAGTCCAAGTCGTTCCTCGTCAAAGTGGAGAAACTCTGATGGCCAGCCAAGACATCATTGCCCGCTCGGCCACCACCACCGTGCCGCCCTCGGTACGCCAGCAGCAGGAAGTCGCCAAGCTGATCGACACCACCAAGTGCATCGGCTGCAAGGCCTGCCAGGTGGCGTGCTCGGAGTGGAACGAACTGCGTGACGAGGTCGGTCACAACCACGGCACCTACGACAACCCCCAGGACCTCAGTGCCGAGACCTGGACCCTGATGCGCTTCACCGAGCACGAGCGCGACGACGGCAACCTGGAGTGGCTGATCCGCAAGGACGGTTGCATGCACTGCGCCGAGCCCGGTTGCCTGAAGGCCTGCCCGAGCCCGGGGGCGATCATCAAGCACGCCAACGGCATCGTCGACTTCAACCAGGACCATTGCATCGGTTGCGGTTACTGCATCACCGGCTGCCCGTTCAACATCCCGCGCATCTCGCAGAAGGACCACAAGGCGTACAAGTGCACCTTGTGTTCCGACCGCGTGAGCGTGGGCCTGGAGCCGGCCTGCGTGAAGACCTGCCCGACCGGGGCGATCGTCTTCGGCAGCAAGGAGGAGATGAAGGTGCATGCCGACGAGCGCATCGTCGACCTCAAGTCGCGCGGTTATGCCAACGCCGGGTTGTACGACCCGGATGGCGTCGGCGGCACCCACGTGATGTACGTGCTGCACCACGCCGATACCCCCAGGTTGTACGCCGGCCTGCCGGACCAACCGGTGATCAGCCCGCTGGTGGGGCTGTGGAAGGGCTTGAGCAAGCCGCTGGCGCTGCTGGCCATGGGCGCGGCGGTGGTGGCTGGGTTCTTCCACTATGTACGGGTGGGGCCGCAGCGGGTCGAGGAGGACGAGCATCCGCCGACGGCCGATGCCAGCGTCCACCAGGTGGACCCGGCGGTGCATGTCTATGATCCGAAGCGCCCGGGCGGCGAAGGGGAGCAGCGGCCATGAGCGACAACAAACCGATCCTGCGCTACAACGCCAACGAGCGCAGCAACCACTGGGTGGTGGCGATCCTGTTCGTGCTGGCCGGGTTGTCGGGGCTGGCGCTGTTCCACCCGGCGCTGTTCTGGCTCAGTAACCTGTTCGGTGGCGGGCCCTGGACACGTATCCTCCACCCGTTCATCGGCGTGGCGATGTTCGTGTTCTTCCTGGGCCTGGTGCTGCGCTTCTGGCGCGCCAACTTCATCACCGCCAACGACCGCCTGTGGCTACGGCGCATCGACCGGGTGATGTTGAACAAGGAGGACGGCGTGCCGCCCATCGGCAAGTACAACGCCGGGCAGAAGCTGCTGTTCTGGACCTTGTTGGCCTGCATGCTGGTGCTGCTGGTCAGTGGCGTGGTGATCTGGCGCGCGTACTTCAGCCACTGGTTCGGCATCGACGTCATTCGCCTGTCCGCGTTGGCGCATGCCCTGGCGGCGTTCGTGCTCATACTGAGTATCATCGTGCACATCTACGCCGGGATCTGGATCAAGGGCTCGATCGGCGCCATGCTGCATGGCTGGGTCAGCCGCGCCTGGGCGCGCAAGCACCATGAACTGTGGTACCGGGACGTGACCGGGGACAAGACGCCGCATAACCACGGCAGAAAAGAAGGATGACCGTTTGAGCACCATTCTCGAACCTGGGCAGATCGAAGCCTCGGCGGTGATGCCGCCGTTCCTGCACCTGCCCCCCGCCAACCTGTTTGCCTTGCGTGCCGCGCGTCTGCAGCTGTTGGCCGAAGGCCATGCCCTGGGCGACTACCTCAGGCTGGTGGCGCGGTTGTGTCGCGTCCAGCAACAGCTTGTGGATAACCCGCCCGGTGGCTTGCCGGTGGCAGGTGAACGCCAGCGCCTGTGCATAAGTCATGGCCTGCCACCGCTGGCGGCAGACAGCCTGGTGCGCGAAGGGCCTTGGCTGGTCTGGTTGCAGGCCTTGCTCGGGCAGTTCCACAGCGAGCCCGAAGGCCCGTTGGCCGAAGCGCTGCGAACCCTGCGCGACAGCGACGACAGCCAGCGCAAGGGGTGGGCCATGGCCTTGCTCGGTGGCCAGTACGATGCCGTGCCAGCGGCGCTGGTACCGTTCATCGGCGCTGCGTTGCAGGCCGCCTGGTCCAGCTGGCTGCTGGCGCTGCCACAACCTGAGCTCAAGCCCGCCGGCAGCCTGGCCCAGTGCCCGGCCTGTGGCTCGCCGGCCATGGCCGGGGTGGTGCGCAACCGTGGCAAGCACAACGGCCTGCGCTACCTGGCCTGCTCGCTGTGCAGTTGCGAATGGCATGTGGTGCGGGTCAAGTGCGTGTACTGCGAGTCGAGCAAGGATTTGCGCTACAGCAGCCTCGAGGATGATCGCCATGCGCCGGGCAAGGCGCCACTGCGCGCCGAATGCTGCCCGGGTTGCCAGGCCTACCTCAAGCAGAACTACCTGGAAAACGACGCCGCCGCCGAACCGCTGGCCGACGACCTGGCCAGCCTGGCGCTGGACCTGCGCCTGGATGAGGAGGGCTGGCATCGCCTGGCGCCGAACCTGCTGCTGGCGCCTGGAGGGGGTTAACGGACTACACTGCAATACCGAGTTGCCCCCGTTCGCCGGCAAGGCCGGCTCCTACAACCGGCGACGCATAGCCTTGTAGGAGCCGGCCTTGCCGGCGAACGGGCCAGAACAGACAACGGATCAGTCATAGGTAGTACCGCATGTCTTCCAGCCTCGCCAGCGACACCCCACGCCTGCCGTCCATCGATACCCTGCTGCGCCACCCCGCCTGCCAGCCCTTGCTCGAGCGCCATGGCCGCGACGCCACGCTGGCCGCCCTGCGCCAACTGCTCGACGACTTGCGCGAGCCGGCCCGCCTGGGCCAGCTCAGTGCCGTGGAACTGGCCGCCGAAGTGCTGCTCGGCCGCGCCGGCGAGCGCCTGGCTATCCAGCAGCGCAGCCAGGTACGCCGGGTGTTCAACCTCACCGGCACGGTGCTGCACACCAACCTTGGCCGCGCGCTGCTGCCCGAGGAAGCGGTCGAGGCCATGCAGACCGCCGCCCGTTACCCGCTCAACCTGGAGTTCGACCTGGCCACCGGCAAGCGTGGCGACCGTGACGACCTGATCGAGGGCTTGATCCGCGAACTGACCGGCGCCGAAGCCGTCACCGTGGTCAACAACAACGCCGCCGCCGTGCTGCTGGCGCTCAACAGCCTGGGCGCGCGCAAGGAAGGGGTGATTTCCCGCGGCGAGCTGATCGAGATCGGCGGCGCCTTCCGCATCCCCGACATCATGGCCCGCGCCGGGGTGAAGCTGCACGAGATCGGCACCACCAATCGCACCCACGCGCGCGACTACGAAGCCGCGATCAACCCGCGCACCGGCCTGCTGATGCGCGTGCATTGCAGCAACTACAGCATCCAGGGCTTCACCACCCAGGTGGCCACCGCCGAGCTGGCGCGCATTGCCCACCAGCATGAACTGCCGCTGCTCGAGGACCTGGGCAGCGGCAGCCTGCTCGACCTCACCCGCTGGGGCCTGCCGGCCGAGCCGACGGTACGCCAGGCCCTGGCCGATGGCGCCGATATCGTCACCTTCAGCGGCGACAAGCTGCTCGGCGGCCCCCAGGCGGGGATCATCGTCGGGCGCCGGGAGTTGATCGCGAAGATCAAGAAGAACCCGCTCAAGCGTGCCTTGCGCGTGGACAAGATCACCCTGGCGGCGCTGGAGGCGGTCTTGCAGCTCTACCGCAACCCCGACCGCCTGGCCGAGCGCCTGCCCAGCCTGCGTTTGCTGACCCGGCCGCAAGCCGAGATCGTCGCCCAGGCCGAGCGCCTGGCGCCGGCCTTGGCGACGTGCCTGGGCGCGCAGTGGGTAGTCACGGTCGAAACGGCCCTGGGCATGATCGGCAGCGGCAGCCAGCCGGTGGCACGCCTGCCCAGCGCGGCGCTGTGCCTGCGCCCGCAGGTCTCGAAGAAACTGCGTGGCCGCAGCCTGCATGTGCTGGAGCGCGCCCTGCGCGAGCTGCCGGTACCGGTGCTGGGGCGCATCGATGACGACGCCCTGTGGCTCGACTTGCGCCAACTGGACGACGAACCCCAGTGGCTGGCGCAACTGCCGGCGTTGCAGTGGGGGCCGGTGCAGTGATCGTTGGCACTGCCGGGCATATCGACCATGGCAAGACCGCGCTGCTCCAGGCCCTGACCGGCCAGGCCGGTGATACCCGCCAGGAGGAACGCGCCCGGGGCATGACCATCGACCTTGGCTACCGCTACGCGGCCTTGGCCGAAGGCGCCGGGCTGACTGGCTTTATCGACGTGCCTGGGCACGAGCGGTTTATCCACAACATGCTCGCCGGCGCCCATGGTATCGACCTGGTGTTGCTGGTGGTGGCCGCTGACGATGGGGTGATGCCGCAGACGCGCGAGCATTTGTCGATCATCGAGCTGCTGGGCATTCCCCAGGCGCTGGTGGCGATCAGCAAGTGCGACCGGGTGGAGCCGGCGCGGCTGGCCGAGGTGCAGGCCCAGGTCGCTGAACTGCTGGCGCCAGGGCCCTATGCGGGGGCGGCGCAGTTCGTGCTGTCGAGTGTCAGCGGTGAGGGCGTCGGGGCCCTGCGCGAGGCCTTGCTGGCCGCGGCGGCGAAAATACGCCAGCGCAGTGTGCGCGGTGGTTTTCGCCTGGCCGTGGACCGCGCGTTCGCGGTGTCCGGCGCAGGTCTTGTGGTCACCGGCACGGCCTTGGCCGGGCAGGTCAGTGCCGGCGATACCTTGCTGTTGGGCAAGGCCGGCAAACCGGTGCGGGTGCGCGGCCTGCACGCGCAGAACCAGGCGGCGCTGGTGGCCGAGGCCGGGCAACGGGTGGCGTTGAACATCACCGGGGAGCGGTTGGCGGTCGAGCAGGTCCATCGCGGTGACTGGCTGTTGCCGGCATGGCTGCATGCCCCGAGCGTGCGGGTTGATATCGAGCTGACGCTGTTGCCGGGCGAGACCCGCACATTCGAGCATTTCAGCGCCGTGCACGTGCATCTGGGCACCCAGGACGTCACCGCCCGGGTCGCGTTGCTCGAAGGCGAAAGCCTGCGTGCAGGCCAACGCATGTTCGCCCAGTTGTTGCTCAATGCGCCGTTGCAGGCCGTGCATGGCGATCGCCTGGTGCTGCGCGACCAGCGGGCCCAGCGCACCTTGGGCGGTGGCCGGGTGCTCGACCCGTTCGCGCCGAGCCGGCAACGGCGCAGCGAGGCGCGTCTGCGCCAGTTGCAGGTACTGCGCGAGGCCGAGGATCTCGAACAGGCCCTGCCGGCCTTGCTCGAGGCCGCCCCAGGCGGGCTCGACCCGCAGCGGTTGGAGCGCCAGTTCAATCGCTTGCGCGATACCTGGCGGTTGCCAGGCCAGGTGTTGGTGGTCGCCACCCGTCAGGGCCAGTTGCTGTTCGACCGTGGCCAATGGCAGGAGCTCAAGCAGCAGGTGCTGGGGCGTTTGGCGCAGTTCCATGAGCAGGAGCCTGACCAGCTTGGCCCGGACCGTGATCGGCTGCGTCGGTATACCGCCTTGCCGTTGGAACGCCCGGCGTTCGTCAGCCTGCTGGATGAGTTGCTGGGCGAGGGTGCGATCAGCAGCAGTGGGCCTTGGCTGCACCTGCCTGCGCACAAGGTCCAGCTCAGTGCTGCCGATACGGCGCTGTGGGCGCGCCTGGAGCCGCGCCTGCTGGCGGGTGAGTTCGATCCGCCCTGGGTGCGGACCTTGGCCACCGAGGAACAGGCCCAGGAGGCCGAGGTGCGTTTGTTGCTGCGCAAGCTGGCGAGGTTGGGGGTATTGCACCAGGTGGTGCGTGATCTGTTCTACCCGGAGGCGACGCTCAGGCGCATGGCAGAGCTGTTGTTGCAGCAAGCGACGACATCGCCGATAGTGCAGGTGGCGGCGTTTCGCGATATGTTGGGCATCGGTCGCAAGCGTAGCGTGCAGATTCTCGAGTACTTCGACCGCGTTGGTTTGACCCGCAGGGTGGCCGACCAGCGGTATATCCGCGCTGACAGTGGCTTGGCGGAGTTTCCGGCCAGGCCCTGACGATTTCTAAGGAAGGCAATCGCGCCCGGTGGCGCGGCCGGGCTTCAAACCCGGTTGGGGACGGCAGCCGTTCCCGGGCAGGTTCGACTCCCGCTGCCTTCCGCCATTTTCTTTTTGAGCTTGACCGATGGCGGTATATGCCTGCTGATTTCAAGTTTGTTCTTCAGGCGCGGATGATTCCTTGTTTAGCCATCTTGGCCACGCTCTTGAGTTCTTATTCTTTTAACCGCTTCCTAAAGAACTCACCCCCGTCTTGCTCTTGCTCTTGCTCTTGCTCTTGCTCTGCTTTTGATTTTGCTTCTAAGCGCGCGATGGTTCAGGCAACACAAATTGCGACTTCAGGAGGCCGAGTGGAGTTCTTGCGTAGTGGGGCGACGGCCATGGATGGCCGTCGAGCGCTGGGGCCCAGGATGGGCCCTACAGCGCGGTACCCACGGGAGCAAGAACGGAGCGAGGGAACCCCGGAGCGCAGCGTAGGGGCCGGATGAACGGAGCCGAACGGTTTTGCCCACTTTTGCCAAGACAAAAGTGGGCCGCCGTAAAGGCGGAAGGGTGACTGTAAGTCGACATCGCGAATGAATGCGCATACAAAAGCCAAAACAATCGCCTTGAACCTGAACCTGAACCTGAACCCAAACCTATCTCCCACCCCACAATCCAAGTAAAGTGCCGCTCCCCCGCCGTACCCCCGCAGAAAGGAACCGATCCCATGACCCCCACCGCCCTAGACATCGCCGTAGTCGGCGCCACCGGCACTGTCGGTGAGTCCCTCGTGCAGATCCTCGAGGAGCTGGCCTTCCCGGTAGCCACCTTGCACCTGCTGGCCAGCATGGAGTCGGCAGGCAGCAGCGTGATGTTCGCCGGCAAGAAGCTGAAGGTTCGCGAAGTGGACAGCTTCGACTTCGCCCAGGTGAAATTGGTGTTCTTCGCCGCCGGCCCCGCCGTCACCCGCAGCTTCGCGCCCAAGGCCAGCGCTGCTGGCTGTTCGGTCATCGACCTGTCCGGCGCACTGGACGGTGCTACCGCGCTGGTCCCGGAAGCCAATGGCAAGCGCATCACCGAACTGCCACGGCCCGCGCTGATCACCAGCCCAAGCGCCGGCGCGGTGGCCCTGGCGGTGGCGTTGGCGCCGCTCAAGGGCCTGCTCGACATCGAGCGCGTGCAGGTCAATGCCTGCCTGGCTGTTTCAGAGCAGGGCAGGGAAGCGGTCAGCGAACTCGCCCGCCAGACCGCCGAACTGCTCAACGCCCGTCCCCTGGAGCCGCGCTTCTTCGATCGCCAGGTCGCCTTCAACCTGCTGCCCCAGGTCGGCACGCCCGACGAGCAGGGCCACACGGCAGTGGAGCGCCGGCTGGTCGGCGAACTGCGCCAGTTGCTCGACCTGCCGCAACTGAAGATTTCCGTGACCTGCATTCAAGTCCCGGTGTTTTTCGGCGATAGCTTCAGTGTGGCGGTGCAGAGCCGTCGTCCGGTCGAGCTGGCAGCCGTCAACGCCGCGTTGGAGGCCGCCGACAGCATCGAACTGGTCGAGCCCGGCGATTATCCGACGCCAGTGGGTGACGCGGTGGGCCAGGACGTGGTCTATGTTGGACGTGTACGCCATGGTGTCGATGAAGACCAGCAGCTCAACCTCTGGCTGACCACCGACAATGTGCGCAAGGGCGCGGCGCTCAACGCCGTGCAGACCGCGCAATTGTTGATAAAACACATGGCGTAAAAGATACTGCGAGCTATTTTGTCCTGCACCGCAACAGGGTTTTTGGGACGGTTCTTACAAGGGAAGAGTTCATGCTTCGAATTCGCAAACTGGTTCTGGCCATCGCGGCAGCCTCGGCGCTGTCGTCCGGCGTGGCGAACGCTCTGGGGTTGGGGGAGCTGACCCTGAAGTCGGCGCAGAACCAGCCGCTGGATGCCGAGATCGAACTGCTCGACGTGCGCGACCTCACCGCGGCGCAGATGGCCCCCAGCCTGGCGCCGCCCGAAGAGTTCGCCAAGGCCGGGGTGGCCTTCCCGCCTTACCTCGAAGACCTCACCTTCACCCCGGTGATCAACCCCAACGGGCGCAGCGTGCTGCGGGTCACCTCCAGCAAGGCGTTGCCGGAGCCGGTGGTCAAGTTCCTGGTCCAGGTCATGTGGCCCCAGGGCCGCCTGCTGCGCGACTACAGCGTGCTGCTCGACCAGGCCAAGGCCCAGGGCAGCGAGGCCGCCCAGGCCAATGTCAATCCGCCAGTGAGCGCCGGCAGCTACACCACCAAGCGCCGTGACACCCTCTGGCAGATCGCCGCGCGCAACAGCAACGGTGGTTCGATCCAGCAGACCATGCTGGCGATCCAGGCGCTGAACCCGGATGCCTTCATCGGCAACAACATCAACCAGCTCAAGACCGGGCAGGTATTGCGCCTGCCTGATCAACAGCAGGTGCAGAGCATTCCCCAGGCCGAAGCCAACCGTGAGGTGGCCGAGCAATACGCCGCCTGGCGCGAGGGCCGTCGCCTCGGTCCGCGTGCCCGGCAGCTGGACGCCACCCGCCGTGGCGAGGCCGGCGCCGCGCCGGCGCGTATCGCCCAGGGCGACAACCTGCGCCTGGTGGCGCCCGGCGGCAAGGCGGCAGCGGGGGAGGCCAAGGCGCTCAGCGACAAGCTCGCCGTGGCCCAGGAAAGCCTCGACACCAGCCGTCGCGACAACGACGAACTGAAGAGCCGCATGTCCGACCTGCAGAGCCAGCTGGACAAGCTGCAGCGTCTGATCGAACTGAAGAACGACCAACTGGCGCGCCTCGAAGCCCAGGGCGCGGCGCCTGCGCCAACGGCGCCCGCGGCCCTGCCGGGCGAACCTGCTCCGGCGCAGCCGGCGGTCAACGCCCAGCTGACGCCGGCAGAGCCGGTGGTCAGCCCGGCACCGGCCGCCGCCGACACCGCGCCACAGGATGCCGAGGCCCAGGTGCCGCCAGCTGAAGCGCCGAGTGCGCTCGACGAACTGCTGGGCAACCCGCTGCTGCTGGGGCTGATCGCCGGTTCCGCGTTCCTGGTCCTGCTGCTGTTGCTGTTGCTCCTGGCGCGCAAGCGCAAGGCCCAGCAGGAGGCCGAGAAGCACCTGCGCATGGCGCGGGCGCTGGCCGAGGAGGGTGAGCGTAGCCCCGACCTGGACCTGCCACCGAGCAGCTTCGAAGGCCTGGATGTGTCGGCACCGAGCGTGACCTTGGCGCCGGCCGTGGTCGCCGCGTCGGCAGCCGCCGCCGTCGCCGCCGAGAAACCAGCGGCGCCAGCACCTGCCGAAGTGTCGGCGCCAGCGCTCGATCCGCGCGCGGCGCTGCTTGCCGAGGTGGACGAAAGCCTGGCCCGCGGCCGCCTCAACCACGCCGCCGATCTGCTGGAGGCCGCCGTGGCCTCCGACCCGCAGCGCAGTGACCTGCGCCTGAAACTGATGGAAGTCTACGCCCGCCAAGGCGATCAGGACGCCTTCGCCGGCCAGGAGCGCAAGCTGCAGGACAACGAGCAGAATCAGGCCGAGGTCGCCGCGCTCAAGGAACGCTTCCCGGCCATGTTCGGTGTCGCCGCCGTTGCCGCTGGCGCCGCGGCCTTGGCGGCGGAGATGGACGAGCAGTACGTCCAGGAACTGCTGCAGGAACAGGAGCCGGCCGTCGTTGCAGCCGAGCCCGAGCCCGCAGCGCCGGTCGAGCCTGAGCCGGTGGTCGCGCCCGAGCCTGAAGTTGCCCTGGCGCCAGCCATCGAAGAGGCCGACCTGGACAGCGCCTTCGACCTGAGCCTGGATGACGACCTGCCGGTGGATGACCTGTCGGTGGAGGATGCGCTCGATCTGTCGGGCCTGGAAGACATCGCCCCGGCCACGGCGCCTGTGGTGGAAGAGGCAGCGCCGGCTCCGGTCGCCGCGGCCAGCGACGCCGACGACGATTTCGAGGCGCTGCTTGCCCAGGCCCAGGCCACGCCGCAGAACGTCGACGACCTGGCCGATTTCGACCTGGATGTCGGCGAGCCGCAGGCACCGGCCAGTGCCGAGGAAGCACCGGTTGACGTCGCCGCAGAGCTGGCGGCGTTCGAGTCGATGCCCGAGTTCGACCCGATTTCCGAGCTGGAGCTGCCCGACGACTTCGACTTGTCGCTGTCGCTGGAGGACGATTCGCCAGCGGCGAAGAACTTCGCCTCCGAACTGGACGACGTCAACGCCGAGCTGGACAAGCTGTCGCAGAACCTCGAGGCGCCTGCGCCGACAACGCCGACCTTCACCGCCGAAGACGCCGCGCTGGAGCCCGAGCCGCTGGACGACCTGGACTTCGACTTCTTCTCCGGCAGCGATGAAGTGGCCACCAAGCTCGACCTGGCTCGCGCCTATATCGACATGGGCGACCACCAGGGCGCCCGCGACATCCTCGACGAGGTGGTCAAGGACGGTGACGATAGCCAGCGCCAGGAAGCCAACGAGATGCTCTCCCGACTGGTCTGAAGGCCAACGCTCAAACGCGCGGGGCAAGCCCGCCACCACAGGTCATCGAAGCGCTTGTGGGGGCGGGCTTGCCCCGCGATCGTTTCGGCCCCGGCACGGTTTGCCGTTATACTGCGCGCCTTTGGTTTCATCATCAGGTTGCCCGCGCTTGGACATCATCGACACCGCCGCCGCCGAATCGGCGGCCGAAGGCTACACCCGCATCGCCCTGGGCGTGGAATACAAAGGCTCGCGCTACCGCGGCTGGCAGCGCCAGGCCAGCGGCGTGCCGAGCGTCCAGCAAGCCCTGGAGCAGGCCCTGTCGAAGGTCGCCGACGAGCCGATCAGCGTGATCTGCGCCGGGCGCACCGACGCCGGGGTGCATGGCTGCGGGCAGATCGTGCATTTCGACACCCGCGCGGTGCGCGACGAACGCGCCTGGACCCTGGGCACCAACTTCAACCTGCCCCACGATATCAGCGTGGTCTGGGCCACGCCCATGCCGGCGCATTTCCATGCCCGCTTCAAGGCCTGCGCGCGGCGCTACCGCTACGTGATCTACAACGACCCGATCCGCCCGGCGCACCTGGCCGAGGAAGTGACCTGGAACCACCGGCCACTGGACGTCGAGCGCATGGCCCTGGCGGCGCAGTACCTGCTGGGCACTCACGATTTCAGCGCGTTCCGCGCCAGCCAGTGCCAGGCCAAGTCGCCGATCAAGCATATCCACCACCTGCGCGTCTCCCGCCATGGCCAGATGATCGTGCTCGACGTGCGAGCCACGGCCTTCCTGCACCACATGGTGCGCAACATCGCCGGCGTGCTGATGACCATCGGTGCCGGCGAGCGCCCGGTGGAGTGGGCCCGCGAAGTGCTCGAGGGGCGCAACCGCCGCGCGGGCGGGGTCACCGCGCACCCCTACGGCCTGTACCTGGTACAGGTGGAGTACCCCGAGGAATATGCCTTGCCGCAGCGTTACATCGGCCCACACTTTCTTACCGGCTACGAGGCGCTCGCGCACTGACGGGGCAAGACGCATTTGCTACCATCGACGCTTTCACCGATCACCCAAGGTTCGCCGCCCATGAGCAACGTTCGCAGCAAGATCTGCGGGATTACCCGCATCGAGGATGCCTTGGCCGCGGTCGAGGCCGGCGCCGACGCCCTCGGTTTCGTCTTCTATGCGCAAAGCCCGCGGGCGGTGGACGTGCGCCAGGCCCGGGCGATCATCGCAGCGCTGCCACCGTTCGTGACCACCGTGGGCTTGTTCGTCAACGCCTCGCGTTGCGAGCTCAGCGAGATCCTCGAAGTGGTTCCGTTGGACCTGCTACAGTTCCACGGCGATGAAAGCCCGGCCGACTGCGAGGGTTATCACCGGCCCTGGATCAAGGCCCTGCGCGTGCGCCCCGGCGATGACCTGGAGGCGGCCTGCCAGCACTACGCCGGCGCCCGCGGCATGCTGCTGGACGCCTATGTGCCAGGGGTGCCGGGTGGAACCGGCGAGGCCTTCGACTGGTCATTGATCCCCGCGACGCTGAGCAAGCCGATCATCCTGGCGGGCGGCCTGTCGCCCAGCAATGTCGCCCAGGCCATTCGCCAGGTGCGCCCCTACGCGGTGGATGTCAGTGGCGGCGTGGAGCAGGCCAAGGGCATCAAGGACGCGGCGAAGATCGAGGCCTTCATGCAGGCGGTGAAGCAGGCGTGAACGCGGATGTGACGGCTGGCCGCGCGCCATCGTCCATAGCTTTCGCAGCCCGGTGCTGCCAGGCCGCGCCAGTGCGCGGGGCAGGCCGGGAGAAAAATTGAAGAGGGGGCGGTGCATGGCCAGGCCATGGCCGGCCCATCGTCGCTTTACACAAGAATTTGAGCTCAAGGGCAGGGCAGGGCCGTCAGGGTCCCCCGGCCAATACTGGAGAAAGCAAGCATGAGCAACTGGTTGGTAGACAAACTGATCCCTTCGATCATGCGTTCCGAGGTGAAGAAGAGCTCGGTGCCGGAGGGGCTGTGGCACAAGTGCCCGTCCTGCGAGGCCGTGCTGTACCGTCCGGAGCTGGAAAAGACCCTCGACGTCTGCCCCAAGTGCAACCACCACATGCGCATCGGCGCACGTGCGCGTATCGACATCTTCCTCGATGCCGAAGGCCGCGCCGAACTGGGTGCCGACCTGGAGCCGGTCGACCGCCTGAAGTTCCGTGACGGCAAGAAGTACAAGGACCGCCTGACCGCCGCGCAGAAGCAGACCGGCGAGAAAGACGCGCTGATCTCCATGAGCGGTACCCTGATGGGCATGCCGATCGTGGTCAGCGCCTTCGAGTTCTCCTTCATGGGCGGCTCCATGGGCGCCATCGTCGGTGAGCGCTTCGTGCGTGCGGCCAACTACGCGCTGGAGCACCGTTGCCCGATGGTTTGCTTCTCCGCCTCCGGTGGCGCGCGCATGCAGGAAGCGCTGATCTCGCTGATGCAGATGGCCAAGACCTCCGCGGTGCTGGCGCGCCTGCGCGAAGAAGGCATTCCGTTCATCTCGGTGCTGACCGACCCGGTCTACGGCGGTGTGTCCGCCAGCCTGGCGATGCTCGGCGACGTGATCGTCGGCGAACCCAAGGCGCTGATCGGCTTCGCCGGCCCGCGGGTGATCGAGCAGACCGTGCGCGAAAAACTGCCGGAAGGCTTCCAGCGCAGCGAGTTCCTGCTGGAACACGGCGCCATCGACCTGATCATCTCCCGTGAAGAGCTGCGTCCGCGCCTGGCTCGCCTGCTGGCGCAAATGACTGGCCAGGCCACCCCGGAAGCGGCCAAAGAGGTCGCCGCGGTCGCGTGATGAACCAGCGCACCTTGGGCGACTGGCTCGCCTACCTCGAACAGCTGCACCCCTCGGCCATCGACATGGGCCTGGAGCGTTCGCAACAGGTGCTGGCGCGCCTGGGCCTGGGCAAGCTGGCGCCGCGCGTGGTGACGGTGACCGGCACCAACGGCAAGGGCTCGACCTGTGCCTTCGTCGCCGCGTTGTTGCGTGCCCAGGGGCTCAAGGTCGGGGTCTACAGCTCGCCGCACTTGCTGCGCTACAACGAGCGGGTACTGCTCGATGGCGCCGAGGCCAGCGATGAGCAGCTGTGCCAGGCCTTCGCCGCCGTCGAGGCGGCGCGGGGCGAGATTTCGCTGACTTATTTCGAAATGGGCACCCTGGCGGCGTTCTGGCTGTTCAGGCAGGCGGCGCTGGATGCCGTGGTGCTCGAGGTCGGCCTGGGTGGCCGGCTGGATGCGGTCAACCTGGTGGATGCCGATATTTCGCTGGTCACCAGCATCGGCGTCGATCACACCGATTACCTGGGCGACACCCGTGAGTCGGTGGCGTTCGAGAAGGCCGGGATCTTGCGTGCCGGCAAGCCGGCCCTGTGTGGTGACCTGGACCCGCCGCAACCCTTGCTGGACAAGGTGCGCGAGCTCGGTTGCCAGTTCTTCCTGCGTGGTCGCGATTTCGACCTGGCCGTGACTGGCGAGCACTGGCAATGGCATGGCCGCCAGCTCGACGGCGCGACGGTTCAGTTGCGCGACCTGCCGTTGCTCGACCTGCCGATGGAGAACGCCAGCCTGGCGCTGCAAGCCTTCCTGCTCATGGGCCTGCCTTGGGACGAGGCGCAGGTGCGCCAGGCGTTGCAGGCGGCGCGCATCACCGGGCGTCTCGACCGGCGTACGCTGAGCTTCAAGGGCAAGCCTATCGAGCTGATGCTGGATGTCGGTCACAACCCCCACGCAGCCGAATACCTGGCGCGCCGCCTGGCGGCACGGCCGGCGCAAGGGCGGCGGCTGGCGGTGTTCGGCCTGCTCGCCGACAAGGACCTGCCAGGGGTGCTCGCGCCATTGCATGCCCTGGTCGATGAGTGGGCGGTGACGCCCCTCGCCACGCCGCGCAGCCGCTCGGCCGCCGAGCTGGCCCAGGCCTTGACGAACCTCGGGGCGCCGGTGAAGTCTTACGCCAGTGTCGCTGCCGCCCTCGAGGGGCAGTGCGCGCAGGCAACGGCGGATGACCAGATCGTGCTGTTCGGTTCGTTTTTCTGCGTCGGCGAGGCCTTGGCCTGGCTCGAGCGGCAGGTCCCAGAGGATGGAGTAGATGGCAGTGCTGGATAAAGGGATGAAACAGCGCATGGTCGGTGCGCTGGTGCTGGTGGCGCTGGCGGTGATCTTCCTGCCGATGCTGTTCACCCGCGAGGACGAGATGCGCCAGGTGCGTGTCGAGGCGCCGCAAGCGCCGGCCATGCCGAGCCTGGCGCAGGTGCAGGTGGAGCCGGTGGCGGTGCCCGAGCCGCAGCCGTTGCCTGAACCGGTGGTGGTCGAGGAGTCCAGCGCGCCAGTGGCCACGCCCAGCCAGCCGATTGCCCCGGCACCTTCGGCGCTGCCGCCAGCGGCCAAGCCGCAGGTCCAGGCGCCTGCGCCCAAGGCTACGCCGGCTCCGGCAGCCAGCGCGCCGGTGGCCAAGCCGACGGTTCCGGCGAAGATCGACGTCAACGGTCTGCCGGTGAGCTGGTCGATCCAGCTGGCCAGCCTGTCCAACCGCGGCGGTGCCGACACCTTGCAGAAAACCCTGCGCAGCCAGGGCTACAACGCCTACATCCGCTCGGCCGATGGCATGAACCGGGTATTCGTCGGACCGCTGATCGAGCGCGCCGAGGCCGAGCGCCTGCGTGACGTGATCAACCGCCAGCACAACCTCAAAGGCTTCGTGGTGCGCTTCCAGCCCGAGCGCGGCTGACGCCCATCTCTGGGCATGCACGTCCCCCTGTAGGCGCGGCCTTGTGTCGCGAAAGGGCTGCGCAGCAGCCCCAGGATCTCAGCGTCGAAGTAGAAATCGCTGGGGCTGCTTTGCAGCCCTTTCGCGACGCAAGGCCGCTCCTACACAAATCCATAAAGCTGTCCCTGAAGTCAGCCTGCAGCCCTTCAAACTCCTGACATTCCGCTTACCCCAAGCCCGTTGCTCTGGTAAAATGCGCCGCCTCAAACGTCGGCAGGCAGCACCGTGGCATTTACCTGGGTTGATTGGGCGATCATTGCGATCATCGCCGTTTCCTCACTGATCAGTCTCAAGCGCGGCTTCGTCAAGGAAGCCTTGTCCCTGCTCATCTGGATAGTCGCCGGCGCGGTGGCCTGGATGTTCGGCGGGTCGCTGTCACAGTACCTGGAAAGCTACATCCAGACCCCTTCCGCGCGGGTCATCGCCGGCTGCGCCATACTGTTCGTCGCCACCCTGCTGGTGGGGGCGATGCTCAACTTCCTTATCGGCGAGCTGATTCGCGTGACCGGCCTGTCCGGCACCGACCGCTTTCTCGGCATGGCCTTCGGCGCCGCGCGCGGGGCCCTGCTGGTGGTGGTGGCCGTCGGGCTGCTGAGCCTGGGGCCGGTACAGCAGGATCCGTGGTGGCAGGAATCACGCCTGATACCACAATTTCTATTGGTAGCCGACTGGTCGAAAAACCTCATACTGGGGTTCACCGGCCAATGGATGTCCAGTGGGGTCAGCGCACCCGTTGACCTTCCGTTCAAGGAACAGCTGCTCGGACCTACCCGGCCCTGAGCGCTTTTCACTCAAGTTTCATCAAAGTAGGGGTTGCGTCGCATGTGTGGCATCGTCGGTATCGTCGGTAAGTCGAACGTCAATCAGGCGCTGTATGACGCGCTAACCGTGCTCCAGCACCGCGGCCAGGACGCTGCCGGTATCGTGACCAGCCACGACGGCCGGTTGTTCCTGCGCAAGGATAACGGCCTGGTGCGCGACGTCTTCCAGCAGCGCCACATGCAGCGCCTGGTGGGCAGCATCGGCATCGGTCACGTGCGTTACCCGACCGCCGGCAGCTCGACCTCGGCCGAGGCTCAGCCGTTCTATGTCAACTCGCCATACGGCATCACCCTGGCGCACAACGGCAACCTGACCAACGTCGAGCAGTTGGCCAAGGAGATCTACGAGTCCGACCTGCGCCACGTCAACACCAACTCCGACTCCGAAGTGCTGCTGAACGTGTTCGCCCATGAGCTGGCGGTACGCGGCAAGCTGCAGCCAACCGAGGAAGACGTGTTCGCGGCGGTGTCCCACGTGCACAGCCGTTGCGTTGGCGGCTACGCGGTGGTGGCGATGATCACCGGCTACGGCATCGTCGGCTTCCGCGACCCCAACGGTATCCGTCCGGTGGTGTTCGGCCAGCGTCACACCGACGAAGGCGTCGAGTACATGATCGCCTCGGAAAGCGTGGCCCTGGACGTGCTCGGCTTCACCCTGATCCGCGACCTGGCGCCGGGCGAGGCGGTCTACATCACCGAGGAAGGCCAGCTGTTCACCAAGCAGTGCGCGCAACACCCGAAACTGCAGCCGTGCATCTTCGAGCACGTCTACCTGGCCCGTCCGGACTCGATCATCGACGGCGTATCGGTATACAAGGCGCGCCTGCGCATGGGCGAGAAACTGGCCGAGAAGATCCAGCGCGAGCGCCCCGACCACGACATCGACGTGGTCATCCCGATCCCCGACACCAGCCGCACCGCGGCCCTTGAGCTGGCCAACCACCTGGGCGTGAAGTTCCGCGAAGGTTTCGTCAAGAACCGCTATATCGGCCGTACCTTCATCATGCCCGGCCAGGCCGCGCGCAAGAAATCGGTACGCCAGAAGCTCAACGCCATCGAGCTGGAGTTCCGCGGCAAGAACGTGATGCTGGTGGACGACTCGATCGTGCGCGGCACCACCTGCAAGCAGATCATCCAGATGGCCCGCGAAGCCGGCGCGAAGAACGTCTACTTCTGCTCCGCGGCCCCTGCGGTACGCTACCCCAACGTCTACGGCATCGACATGCCGAGTGCACACGAACTGATCGCCCACAACCGTACCACCGAACAGGTGGCCGAGTTGATCGGCGCCGACTGGCTGGTCTACCAGGACCTGCCGGACCTCATCGACTCGGTCGGTGGCGGCAAGATCAAGATCGAAAACTTCGATTGCGCGGTGTTCAACGGTGAGTACGTCACCGGCGATATCGACGAAGCCTACCTCGAGCGCATCGAGCAGGCTCGCAACGACCTGGCCAAGGTGAAGAACCAGGCCGTGAGCGCGATCATCGACCTGTACAACAACTGATTTGGGAGCGACGGCATGACCGATCAATGGGATGCCGGTCGACTGGACAGTGACCTCGAGGGTGTCGGCTTCGACACCCTGGCGGTGCGCGCCGGTCAGAACCGCACACCGGAGGCCGAGCACAGCGAAGCGCTGTTCCTGACCTCCAGCTATGTCTTCCGCACGGCCGCCGACGCCGCCGCGCGCTTTGCCGGCGAAACGGCGGGCAACGTCTACTCGCGCTACACCAACCCCACCGTGCGCGCCTTCGAAGAGCGCCTGGCGGCCATGGAAGGCGCCGAACAGGCCGTGGCGACCTCCACCGGCATGGCGGCGATCCTCGCCGTGGTCATGTCGCTGTGCAGTGCCGGTGACCATGTACTGGTGTCGCAGAGCGTGTTCGGCTCGACCATCAGCCTGTTCGAAAAGTATTTCAAGCGTTTCGGCGTGCAGGTGGACTACGTGCCGCTGGTCGACCTGAGCGGCTGGGAAAAGGCCATCAAAGCCAATACCAAGCTGCTGATCGTCGAGTCGCCGTCCAACCCGCTGGCCGAGCTGGTGGATATCAGCGCCCTGGCCGAGATCGCCCATGCCCGTGGCGCGATGCTGGTCGTGGACAACTGCTTCAGTACCCCGGCCTTGCAGCAGCCGCTCAAGCTCGGCGCCGACATCGTGTTCCATTCGGCCACCAAGTTCATCGACGGCCAGGGCCGTTGCATGGGCGGTGTGGTCGCCGGCCGTGCCGAGCAGATGAAAGAAGTGGTGGGCTTCCTGCGCACCGCCGGGCCGACCCTCAGCCCGTTCAATGCCTGGATCTTCACCAAGGGCCTGGAGACGCTCAAGCTGCGCATGCGGGCCCACTGCGAAAGCGCCCAGCAGTTGGCGCAATGGCTGGAGCAGCAGGACGGGGTGGAAAAAGTGCATTACGCCGGCCTGCCGAGCCACCCGCAGCACGAACTGGCCAAGCGCCAGATGAGCGGCTTCGGCGCGGTGCTCAGCTTCGAGGTCAAGGGCGGCAAGGAAGGCGCCTGGCGCTTCATCGACGCCACCCGGGTGATTTCGATCACCACCAACCTGGGCGACAGCAAGACCACCATCGCCCACCCGGCGACCACCTCCCACGGCCGCCTGACGCCGCAGGAGCGTGAAGCGGCGGGTATCCGCGACAGCCTGGTCCGCGTGGCGGTCGGCCTCGAAGACGTGGCCGACCTGCAGGCGGACCTGGCGCGCGGCCTGGCGGCGCTGTGATCGACTGGAAGGGTGGCGAGCCGGACCATAACGGTCGGGTAGCCCTGGTGACCGGGGCCGCGCGCGGCATCGGCCTGGGCATCGCCGCCTGGCTGGTCTGCGAAGGCTGGCAGGTGGTCCTCAGCGATCTCGACCGTCAGCGTGGGCCCAAGGTGGCCAAGGCGCTGGGTGACAATGCCTCGTTCATCAGCATGGACGTGGCCGACGAAGCCCAGGTCAGTGCCGGGGTGTCCGAAGTGCTGGGGCGGTTTGGCCGGCTGGATGCCCTGGTGTGCAACGCGGCGATCGCCAACCCGCACAACCAGACCCTCGAGAGCCTGTCGCTGGCGCAGTGGAACCGTGTGCTGGCGGTCAACCTCAATGGCCCGATGCTGCTGGCCAAGCATTGTGCGCCCTACCTGCGTGCCCATGGCGGGGCAATCGTCAACCTGACGTCCACCCGCGCCCGGCAGTCGGAACCGGACACCGAGGCCTATGCGGCAAGCAAGGGTGGGCTGGTGGCCCTGACCCACGCCCTGGCCATGAGCCTGGGGCCGGAAATTCGCGTCAACGCCGTCAGCCCCGGCTGGATCGATGCCCGTGATCCGTCGCAGCGCCGTGCCGAACCGCTGACCGAGGCCGATCATGCCCAGCATCCGGCGGGCAGGGTAGGGACGGTGGAGGATGTCGCGGCGCTGGTGGCGTGGCTGCTGTCGCGCCAGGCGGGGTTCGTCACTGGCCAGGAGTTCGTGGTCGATGGCGGCATGACCCGCAAGATGATCTACACCTGAGCTGTAACCTATTGAGATGCAAGAGAAAGGGGCCGAGGACCCGTTTTTTTGTCGGTTGTGCCGGCCCTGTCGCGGGGCAAGCCCGCTCCCACGCTGCGAGCGTTTGGTTCTGAGGCTGGGCTTGCCCCACGATCAGGCTGCTTTTTTGCCTTTTTTTAAAAAAACTTCAATGGGGGTATTGACTTAGCATCGGTACCTGCGTAAATTTCGCGGCCTCAGCGAAGCAAACGCAACAAGCAACATCGCGGGGGTGATTAGCTCAGCCGGGAGAGCATCTGCCTTACAAGCAGAGGGTCGGCGGTTCGATCCCGTCATCACCCACCACTTCCTGAGGCGTTCCTGGTTCAGCGGTTTCGAAAGAAGCATGCTGGCAGAGAGGAACAGGACGCAAGTCCAACACTGCGCGGCGGTAGTTCAGTCGGTTAGAATACCGGCCTGTCACGCCGGGGGTCGCGGGTTCGAGTCCCGTCCGCCGCGCCATTTTTCTCCAGATGGGTGCTTGCACCGGTCTGAGGCCGCAAGGCCAGATCCCAGTTTCAATCAGGCGCAAGCCTGAACGATACGCAGCGGTAGTTCAGTCGGTTAGAATACCGGCCTGTCACGCCGGGGGTCGCGGGTTCGAGTCCCGTCCGC